>CAMZEK010000039.1 GCA_947305795.1 uncultured Bacteroidales bacterium
CCCGTGGCGTGGATATCAACCCCAAGGAGCTGAGCGAAATCTTCTGGGAGTCGTACAAGCACGATGGCATCGCCGTGACCGAGGTCCTGCAAAACTGCATGATCTTCTCCAACGGCGTGCACGAAAACATCACCGGCAAGGACGTCCGCGACGACATGCAGGTGAAGTGCGTCCACGGCCAGCCGCTCATCTTCGGCAAGAACCGCGACAAGGGTATCCGCCTGAACGGCAACCAACTTGAAGTGGTGAAGATTGGCGAGAACGGTATCACCGAGAAGGACTTGCTCGTCCACGACAAGACCACTGAGGACACGGGTATCCACATGATGCTGGCACACATGATGCCGCCTCATTTCCCCGTCGCCATCGGCGTCATCCGCGACGTGAAAGCCCCGACCTTCAACGACAGCCTTGACGAAGTCATCGAAAAGGAAAAGGCCGCCTCGAAAATCCACAACATGGATGACCTGCTGAACAGCGGTTCGACCTGGACGATCGAGTAATCGCAAAGCGCCTTGAAATGAAAAAATCCCGTTCTTTGGAGCGGGATTTTTTCTATTTTTGCATTCGTAAATCAATCACCCATGAGCGAAGAAGGGAAGAAACTCAATGAAAAGACCGTCCTGAACCCTGAAGGATACACCATAGTGAAATATTTAGAGTTTGTGGTCTTCTTATGTTATGCCATAGGCTCATTATTGGCATTGGCGATTTGTGCAAAGCTCAAAGTCAATGGATGGCCGTCCTACGTGGTGATATTTGGTTGCTTTGCTCTATTTTTGATTATTGGGCATAAAATAACCGAAGTCAAAGTTAACGTTAGAATTACTGAAAAAGGGCTTGAACAGACAAGACTCTCAGGGTCAAAGTTCTGTCCAGAGTATAGATTGATTGAATGGAAAGATATGAGCAGATACTATCCTAATGGGAGAAGTCGAGGCATTGCTTTTTTGATTTGTGTAAATGCTGAGACAGATTACAGGATATCGATGCCTGGAATTCGAGTATTTGAGAAGCAGAAGAATAACTCGGAGAATTTGACCGCTTTTCAAGAAGAGTTTTCAAAGATGGCTTCCAAACATGGTATTCCAAGTGGATTATTTGGATGAAAAAACAAAAAAGTAAATTTTATGAAAATCCCCTTCAAACCAGGAACCTTGATCTATCCTCTTCCCGCCGTGATGGTCACCTGCGGCGATTGCGAGGAAAACTACAATATCATTACCATTGGCTGGACGGGCACCATTTGTTCTGACCCTCCCATGTGCTACATCTCCGTCCGAAAAGAACGCCATTCGCATGACCTCATTATGAAAAACAAGGAGTTTGTGATTAACCTGACCACGGAAGACTTGGCCGCTGCCACGGACTGGTGCGGTGTACGTTCGGGCCGCGACTACAACAAATTCAAGGAGATGCACTTGCACATTGAGCCTGCACAAATCGTAAAGGCCCCCTTGATTGCAGAATCGCCATTGAGTATCGAGTGCAAGGTGTTGGAGGTGAAGGAACTGGGCTCGCATGATATGTTCATTGCGGAAGTGGTGGCTATCAACGCTGAGGAAAAACTCATCGACAAGGGCACGGGTGCTTTCCAACTCAATCATGCCAAACCATTGGCTTATTCGCATGGTAAGTATTACGGCCTCGGAGAGAAAATCGGAGGCTTTGGCTTCTCGGTGAAGAAAAAGAAGTGATTTATTTTGCGGATTGTGAGAGTTTTGTACTTTTGCTGTCTTAGTAACCATAAAAACAGCCTGATTATGAAAAAGGTATTATTTGTTTTGGCGTTTCTTGCACTATGTTGGACATTGAAGGCCGAGTGTCCACCCGAAGTTGAGGATTTTACTTTCACGGATTGTCGTGGCGTGGAATACAATCTGTTTGAATTGCTCGACAATGGTCAGTATGTGTTGATTCACTTTGTGACGAATACGAATACGACTTCACAAACAACGACATTCGTTAGTGTCTATCACCAATTTGGCTGCAACGGACGTGACCTGTTTTTCATGGAGGTTTTACCTACAAAGAATGATATTGTTTGTCGGTCATGGGAAGAAGCCCGAAGCATCGAATTTCCTGTGATTGGAATGGATGGTGGAGGGAACCAATTCTATTCTAATTACTATAATTGCATTTATTATTCGGGCAATAACGGTTATCTTTTGGTATGTCCCAACCATGAAATTTATCAGGAGCCATTGGGATATCACATTGGGGAAGAATTGGAAGCCTTCGGTTTTACCCCATCGAATTGCGAATGGGGTGACCATACTGCACCTGCAAATCTTAATGCTTCACTGATTGACGGGTGTTTCCGATTGTCTTGGGATGGCGTTGAAGGAGCCTCGTACTATCATGTGTTCTATAAACGATGGTCTTGGACGAATTACATGATGGTTACAACGGCAGATACTTGTTACCAAGGGCACTATGTTCCTTTTGAGGATAATCATTATTATGTGGTTTCTTGTTTTGAGGATGGTTCCGAATACATTTCCGATACGGTATCAATAGGTTTTGAAGCCCCTGATTTTGTCGCAGTCGATTGCCATGACAATGACATACATTTGTATGATATTTTGGATGGTGGTCAGTATGTTTTTATTGATTTCTTCCATTATACCTGTGGACCATGCCGAGAATTGATGCCTTATGTTGAGGAATCCTACTATTACTTCGGCTGCAATGACAAGGATGTGTATTATATGGAAATCTCTGGCTCTGATAATGTGAGTATGTGTTTGAAATGGTGTGAGGAATTTGGTGTGGAATACCCTACAATCAGTAAGGAAAGAGGAGGGGAAGAAGTGCATTTCAACTATCGTATTCCTGGAGATCCTTTCTTTATACTCATAGCCCCTGATCGTTCCATTGTATTGTCTTCATGGTATAATTTTGAAATTTCGGATTTTCAATCTATAGTTGATGCTTTTTTACCGTTTGGGATACAAGTTTACCAATGCTACGCAGAAGTAGAGGAAGATAATGAGCAGTTTATCAGCCTTTTCCCCAATCCTGCTGATGCCTTTGTGAATCTATCGGTAGTAGGCTCAAGCATGATTCGGGTTTTTAATGCTATGGGACAATTGATGGATGCTTTTATTGCCGAAAACCAGCAAGTAAAGATTGAAACAAATAATTATCCAGTAGGATTGTATTTCGTTCAAGTAGACGGTCATAGATTTGGAAAGTTTGTGATAAAACATTGAAAATGCTCGACCAGTTTCAACTATATATTAATAGGTATAATCTGATTGCCGAGGGCGACAAACTCATTCTGGCCCTCAGTGGTGGCATCGACTCGATGGTTTTGGCGGATTTGCTGCAAAAAGCCAAGGTGGAGTTTGTCGCGGCGCACTGCAATTTCCATTTGCGCGGCTCGGAGTCGGACGGTGATGATTGGTTTGTGCGCAAGTTTGCGGAAAAGCATGGGATTCAGTGCTTTGTAAAGCATTTTGAAACCGAAAAATATGCTGCTAAGTATGGCATCTCCATCGAAATGGCCGCCCGGGACTTGCGTTATGCCTGGTTTGAGGAACTGCAGCAGCAATTAGGCTACGACAAAATCGTCGTTGCCCATCATGCCGACGACCAAGCCGAAACCTTTTTCATCAACCTGTTGCGCGGTGCAGGCTTGCGAGGCCTGAAAGGTATGCAACCTCAAAATGGCGTTATCATTCGCCCTTTGCTATGGGCCTCGCGGGAACAAATCCGAAAGTATGCTGTGGAAAATCATATCACTTGGCGGGAAGACCATACTAATGTGGAGACGGTTTACCTGCGCAACAGAATCCGCAACCAGCTATTACCTGTTTTCGACGAACTGCAACCTGAAGCACGACAAGGTTTGTATAAGACCTTGGAACATCTTGCTTCTGAGAATGAGCTGTATCGGGCATTGTTAAAGGAAAAGATGGAGCAAATTGTTGTCAATCAAGATGGTTGTCAAATTATTGATAAACAATATTTTGTAAACAATTTTCAGTTGCTGTTTGAGTGGCTACGGCAGTTCGGGTTCAATACCGAACAATGTCATTTCATCCATGAAGCGATGAACGTTGGTATCGGCAACCATTATGATTCAAAGACGCATAGATTGGTTATTGGTAGGGATGATTTGCAACTCTCTGAAATAAAGGAAGATACAAGTGATGAGGTCGCAATCCAAATAGGGGAGGAAGAAATCCTTTCACCCTTGCATCTTTGTTTTTCGAAGTTTGAGAAGAATGCCGATTTCGTCATCGACAAGTCGCCCGAAGTGGCACAGCTGGATTTCGACAAAATCCAGTTCCCCTTGACCTTACGACATTGGCAGCACGGCGACCGCTTCCATCCCTTGGGATTGAAAGGCTCCAAGTTATTGAGCGATTTCTTTGTGGATCAGAAGTTTACGGAATGGCAGAAACAGAATGTTTGGCTGCTGGTTTCCGCTGATGGCGACATTCTTTGGGTGGTAGGCTGGCGCGTTGACGACCGATTTAAGGTCACAAAATCGACAAAATCGATTTTTCTATGCAGACAAATTCAGGCAGATAGATAATTTTTCTATTTTTGCAACATTAATTTTATTATTGTTCGCAATGAAAGTAATCTAAATAATTGAATAATAAATAATTGAAATAAGATGAAAAAACTATTTCTAATCCTGTTGATGGCCTTCGCCGCCATCGTTCCTATGGAGGTCCGTGCGCAAATCATCGACCCCGTCAAGTGGTCTATCGCTATCCAAGACCTCAATGAAAATGAGTTCGATTTGGTCGCGACGGCCACCATCGACCCGCAATTCCACATTTATTCCACAAAAATGCCCGACCTCGCACCGTTGCCAACGGTGTTCGACATCCAAACCTCGGAGTTTTTTGAGGCGGTGGGCGAGGCTCGTGACCTGACCGATGTTGCACTTTATTATGACGACATCTTTGGGACGGAGTACAAGCAGTTCTCGGGGTCTGCAGCCTTTGCGCAGACTTTCCGCAAACTGAAGGACGGCTCGTTCCCCATCACGGGCGAGATTTCCTACCAAGCCTGCAAGGATGGGCAATGCGTATCGCTGACTGAAGACGTCAACCTAACATACGGTGAACCCGCTGTGATTGAGGCCGATGAGCCAACCAAAGCTGGCACAAAGTCCAACATTTGGGCGATGATTCTCGAGGCCATCCTTTGGGGCTTCGCCGCGCTGCTCACGCCTTGCGTCTTCCCGATGATTCCCATGACTGTTTCATTCTTCATGCACGGCGAGGGCGAAACCAAGGCTCAAGGGCGTTTCAAGGCCTTTATGTACTTCATTTTCATTGTGTTGCTCTACACGCTGCCAATTGCCATCATCATTTTGACGACTTGGCTTTTAGGCGGCAACAGCGTCACTGCGGACATCTTCAACTGGCTTGCCACGCACTGGCTGCCGAACATCATCTTCTTCCTCGTGTTCATGATTTTCGCGGCCTCGTTTTTCGGCGCGTTCGAAATCACGTTGGGCAGCAATATGGTAAACAAGAGTGATAGCAAGCAGAATACCAAGAACTTAGGTGGTATCTTCTTCATGGCATTGACCCTCGTTTTGGTGTCGTTTGCTTGCACGGGTCCCATCGTGGGCACGGTGCTCATCAAGTCGACTTCGGGCGAATTCTGGGCACCCATTGTGACAATGTTCGCCTTCGCTGTGGCTTTCGCACTTCCGTTTGCCCTGTTTGCGTTCTTCCCGAATTTGCTCCAGCGTCTGCCTAAGAGCGGCGGTTGGCTCACTTCCGTGAAGGTCGTTTTGGGCTTCATCGAAGTTGCCTTGGGCTTCAAGTTCCTCAGCGTGGCCGACCAAACCTACCACTGGCACCTGCTCGACCGTGAGGTTTATCTCGGCATTTGGATTGTCTGCTTCACCCTGCTCGGACTTTACCTCCTGGGCAAAATCCGTTTCAAGGGTGAGAAAGAAGTCAAAGAATTGGGTGTGTTCCGACTGGTCCTCATCATCATCGACCTCGTCTTTGTGGTATATATGATTCCTGGAATGTGGGGCGCTCCGTTGAAGGCTCTGTCTGGTTATCTGCCGCCTAAGCAAACCCTTGATTTTGACCTCAACCGCATCATCGAGGAAAACAGCGAAAAGGTGATTGAGTATGTGGATGCCAAGTTCGCCAATATGTCTGTGGCACAACAGGAACAAGTTGTTGTTACGGACGAGTTCACAGAAGAACCTAAGTATGCTGACCTTTTCCATCTGCCGCATAACCTGAAGGGCTATTTCGACTTTGACCAAGCCTTGGCCGCCGCGAAAGCCACAAATAGGCCTATCTTTGTCGACTTTACTGGTCACGGCTGCGTGAACTGTCGTGAGATGGAAGCCAACGTTTGGAGCGACCCACGTGTGAAAGACATGCTGCGTCACGATTTCGTCATCTGTGCCTTGTATGTCGACGACAAGACCACCTTGCCTGAGAACGAGTGGTACACCTCGACCTACGACGGCAAGGAAAAGAAGACCATCGGGCGCAAGTATGCCGACTTCCAAATTTCGAAGTTTGGTACCAACGCCCAACCCTATTACTGCCTGATGGACCACAACGGCAACCTTCTGATGAAGCCTCGCGCCTATGATTTGGATAAGGATGCTTTTGTGAATTTCCTGAAGGATGGTATTAAGAATTTCAAGGAAGGAACTTATTATCAGCATGTTATAGACTAAATTGACTTGCCGTGAAAAAGCGTTTGTTGGCACTTTTCCTGATGGCAGCCGTGATGACCGAGGTGCAACCTGTTTTGGCCTGCACCTCGGTCATTGTTTCTGGCCGCGTCACTAAGGACGGTCGTCCTTTGATATTTAAGAACCGCGATACCAGCACTTTGCACAATATGACGATTATCGGGCAGGGACAGGTTGCCACCATCAGTTGGACTATGGTCGGCTGGCCCTTATCGACCGTGGCCATTCCGTTGGTGCTCACGTCTTCGGGGAAGCTGCCCGCCTTTGTCGCGAACGACGGAACGGTCCGTTCCCGCCAGAACGAGATGAGGCTGCAAGTGAAAGAGAAGGTTTTCTCGCTTAAAAGCGGCAACACTAACTCTTACGGTGACCTTGATCAAATAATGAACAAGCTGGGCGCGGGGATCATGCAGCGCGTCCAAACCCTTGAAAAAGAGATGATTTGTCAAGGAAACGAAGCCCCTGACGGGCTGCGCAAGTCGAAGAGTTTCAAGACGGTAGAGGCGTACTATGTTTAGGTGGATGATTATGTTGCGGAGCAGTATAGGGAGTCGTTTGGAGTATTTTGAAAATGAGTAGATGATAATAAGAGATTAGACACTAAGTTCTTTTTATCACAATAATTGAACGTGTTATTATGATAAGTCAATATGCATTAAACTCCGATGGCAAATTAGTTTTTGTTGATAATGTGGAGAATGGACTGAAATGTAATTGTATTTGCCCTTCTTGTGGAGAAAAAATGCTCGCAAAAAATGGTGGGAGTGATAGGGAACATCATTTTTCACATGAATCAGGACACGATTGCGTTGGATACAGAGAAACGTTGTTACATATTTGGAGCAAACAAATAATTGGAGATAATAAATCTTTGTCTATACCTAAATATAAAGGGATAGACGGAGGTTGTATCCTAATCAATCCATATGATGAAAAAGATTTCAGTTTGCCTGAACAAAAACTACATTTTACTTCAGTTGAAATAGAGAAAAGAACAGATATTAGCGAATTGCAACCTGATATTGTTGGTGTTACAGAAGAAGGTTTAAGACTATGGATTGAAATATTTGTGACTCACAAATGTTCGGAAAAGAAGATTTCAATGATAAAAAAGGATGGAATAAACTGCATAGAGATTAGAGTTCCTAAGAGCATTGAAACAAAAAAGGATTTGTCGGTGCTTTTGCTTGATTATACTGGAACTGATTTTAAAAGCTTTCTTAATTATCCCTATGGAGATAATATCATACGTAAAAGCAAATGGGAGTTTTATTATGAACTAAAAGCCAATTGTAAACAGGTACCACAGGAAGAATGTGATAAATGTTTTGAAGACAACGTGTTACAAATCAGTTATAATAAACTGATAGATGAATATAGAGGAAAAATTCCTGCAAGTTATAATTACATATTCAAGTTCGCATTTTTGAAAGATCTAATCGGAAAATATCCGAATTTGAAGTATTTGCCAAATGCTTTATTTCATAAAGAGTTTAGTAAACTTGAAGTAGCTGAAATTGAGTTTGCACATAAATTGGGGCATTTAATTGAACTTTATGGATATGGTAGTATAAGATCTTTTCATTGGAATTGTCCACATATATATGCCTATTCAATTAAAGACAACAAAGAATGTGTTTTTTGTTTGAATAAGAATGGTAACGGGCTTTGATAAACAAGTTATAGCACTTAAAATAAGTGCGGAGTTGTTTTCGCAGTTTAATACGAATAAAGATTCCGCAGATTGTTGTGGCAACGAGTGAAGATAAGCCTTTTGCTATTTCAACGATTATTTGTCTGTGAGAGTGACGATGGGATATGTTTCAAGAACCGATTTATATATTCCAATCTGTCTGAAACATTGTCCGTCTTGAGTTTTAACAATCTGATTATCATAGAAATTGGCGTTTTCTTCCCAAAGTAAAACCTTCAAACCGAAAAGATATCTTTCATCATGACTATCTCTTTTGCCTTGAGCAATGGCCGAACCATCTTTCAACACTCTTTCAACTCTGTAACTTTTATCTGCCATCACTTCGCCTGGCTCATCAAAAAAAGTATAGTCTTTGTTCTGTTTTTCCTGATATACAGGTTCATCATAGGCTTCCGCGAATTCGTCCTCCATTAACATCACAACTGGAATTGTCCTATGTTGTTTGTCTTTAGATTTGTATTTGTAAATTCCAATTTGTCTGAAACATTGTCCTTTTGAGGCAACAATGGTTTGGTTGTCATATACTGATTGTCCATCCTCGCTATAGAGCAAAACTAACAAGTCTCGAGCGCAAAATTCATCTCCATACGCAAGCCCTGCTTCTTCTCCTAACGTTTGGAAGATCTTAAAACATTTGACTGGCGTGGTTTTTCCAATACATTCTACAGTAACTATCTCTCCTGGCTCATCAAAAAAAGTAATGCCAGCATTTCTCGCTCTGTTTATGATTAATGAAAAGAGAAACGTTAAAACTATTCCAGATAAAAAACCCAGCAGATAGACCCATATCTTTTTCATAAAGTTACATTCGGCTTCCAATCCCCAAAGCACTGGAGCATCCTTGTCGCCCCAATTGAATGAAACAAAAGAAGCGTGGAACTGTATGCCACACCATAGATGAAGGTCGTTGGAATTACCTGAAAATACAAATATGAGATAAAAGCCCACACATTAACGTGGAACCATTATGCACTTCTTATGTTTTCAATGAAAGTTTCCTACGTTTTCATCTACAAGACAAGCATAACGCTTCTATATTATTTAGCGGACTTGGCGAAACAAATCCAATGGCAAAAGTAGGAATTATTTCTTTTGCGTGGCGGAAATGAGCAATTTTTCTCGATTTTTATGCAAATCATAAAATTGAATTTGTATTTTTGCATAAAATTTCGGGTATGATAGAACGCTCCATAGAAAAAAAACTGCGGCAGATGACGACAAAATTCCCTGTCGTCACGCTGACAGGCACACGCCAATGCGGGAAATCCACCTTGCTAAAACAACGCTTTAACGACTTCAAATACATCTCGTTAGAAGACTTGGACCGTCGCCAGTTTGCCATCGAAGACCCACGCGGTTTCCTGATGAACTTCGGCACACCTTTGATCATAGACGAGGCACAATACGCTCCCGACCTGTTCTCCTACATCCAAACCCAAGTTGATGAGCGAAACGAAACGGGAATGTATATCCTTTCCGGCTCACACAACTTTTTGCTGATGGAGCGCATCTCGCAAAGCCTTGCCGGGCGCACGGCGGTGATGAAGATGGCACCGCTCTCCGTCGGCGAACTTCGCCAAGCCTCGTTATTGCCTGAGATCTTGAACGAATGGCTGATGACTGGTGGTTATCCGCGCATCTACGACAAGGGCATTGCGCCTGTGGATTTCTTCCCCAATTATGTGCAGACTTACCTCGAGCGCGATGTGCGATTGCTCCGGAACATCAGCGACATGTCGCAGTTCGCCCGCTTCCTGAAACTTTGTGCGGGTCGCGTGGGGCAACTGCTCAATGTGTCATCATTGGCCACGGAATGTGGGATTTCGGTGCCCACTGCCAATGCTTGGCTGTCCATTTTGGAGACGAGTTACACCATTTTCCTGCAGAAACCTTACTACAAAAACTTCAACAAGCGTCTCGTGAAATCACCGAAACTGTATTTCTGTGACACAGGATTGGTGGCCTCATTGCTGGGGTTGGAGGAGACGAAGCAGATGGAAACGCATTACTTACGCGGCGAACTGTTTGAAAACATGGTAGTTGCAGAATTTGTGAAACGGGCATACGCGCAAGGCCGCGAGCCAAACCTTTATTTTTGGCGCGACAGCAACAATGACGAAGTCGATTTGCTTTCGGAGCAAGGCATGGATTTGGAGTGTTACGAAATCAAGTCGGCGGCCACCATGCATAGCGACCATTTTGCTTCGTTGAAGACTTTCGCCAAGATTGCCCAATTGGACACGAATCGGCTGCATGTGGTTTACGGCGGTGAGCAGAACATTAAAACCTCCAATGGCGACTATATTTCATGGCAGAATCTATAGGTTTTATGCAAATCATAAAATCCGATTTTCAGATTTCCATAAATTGTGACAACTTATCAAATATAGAATACTATGAACGAAATCCTTCGCGTTGAGAGTTTGAGCAAGACATTTAAACTCTCGCGCAAACAACAACAAATCGAAAGGACCGACCGCAAGGAAATTGTAGCGGTCGACAACCTTTCGTTTACTGCCAACAAGGGCGAGATTTTCGGCTTGTTGGGACCCAACGGTGCTGGCAAGACCACCACGCTCCGTATGTTGGCAACCCTTATCGTTCCTGACAAGGGCGATGCTTTCATCGACGGTTGCTCTATTGTGAGCCAACCCGAACAAGTCAGGGCAAAAATCGGCTTCCTGACCTCCGAACTGAAATTGGAGGACTTTTTCACGCCGAATTACCTATTCGACTTTTTCTCGCAGCTTTACGGCATCGCGCCCGAGGTGATGGCTGAGCGCAAGGCCAAAATGTTTGAGCGTTTCGGGATCAACAAGTTTGCCGAGGTGAAGGTGGCTAACCTCTCCACGGGCATGAAGCAGAAGCTCTCGTTAGTCATTTCGCTAGTGCACAATCCTGACATCATCATTTTCGACGAGCCGACCAACGGTCTTGACGTATTGACAGCCCGCACCGTTACCGATTACTTACAAGAGTTACGTGCCGAGGGCAAGACCATCATTCTCAGTACCCACATTTTCAGTCTCGTGGAGCGGCTCTGCGACCGCGTGGGCATCATCATTGATGGTCGCATGACGGTCTGCGGCACCCTCGATGAGGTGTGCAGTGGCATGACAATGGAAGACCGTTTCTTCGAAATGTACAAAGCAGTGAAAGGAGGCGAAGAATGAAAAGCAACACTCTAACAATCATCAAGAAAGAGTTCGCCCGCTTTTTTGGCGACCGACAGTTGCTGTTTACTGCGGTGCTCCTGCCGGGCTTGCTGATATACATCATTTATAGTTTCATGGGCATGGGCATGAAAAAGATGGTCACTGAGGGAGCCAACGAAATGGTGACCTTGTGCGTGGAAAACCTGCCGGCGAGCATTGCACCCATAGTGGACGGCATACCCACTATTGCAGTATCGCAACAGACTGTTTCACAGGAGGATATTGATAAACTGGAAGATAAAACGCTTAATCTCGTGTTGATGCGTTTCCCTGAAGCGTTCGACGAGACCGTGGCTACTTACAATCCGCAAAGCGGCATAGCGGCACCCAATGTTGAAATCTACTACAACTCAGCCAACAACGCTTCGAGTCGCGTCTACCACATCCTTGAAGCCTCGCTTTCGGCCTATGAAGACCAACTGAGCAACCGTTTCGACATCAACCGCGCCGACTCGGAGGAGGTCACCTTCGACAAGGCCAGTAGCGACGACGTGTTGGGCAGCATATTGTCGAAACTTATTCCTATGCTTATCCTGATGATGCTCTTTAGTGGTGTGATGGCCATTGCTCCCAGTGCCATCGCGGGCGAAAAGGAGCGCGGCACCATTGCAACACTGCTGGTGACTCCCTTGCGGAGGAACGAGCTGGCATTGGGTAAGGTGGTGTCGCTCAGTGGTATAGCGTTGATGAGCGGTATCTCGAGTTTCATAGGTATCGTACTGTCGCTGCCCAAGATGATACAGGCTGACTCAGCGGGTGTGGAATTGGGCCTCCATTACACGGGTGCCGACTACGCGGTGCTGTTGCTTATCATCTTTTCCTCGGTGCTCATTATGGCTTCAGCCGTCAGCTTGCTCTCAGCATTGGCCAAGGACGTCAAAAACGCCGGCACAATGATTACTCCTTTCATGCTGGTGGTGATGCTTTGTGGCTTGACGCCCATGTTCCAGAGCGGTACGCCCGAGAACCTGATGGCCTACCTGATTCCCTTCTATAACTCCATCCAGGTGATGACCTCTGTCTTCGCCCATGAGATGAAATGGATGCCAGTCATCGTTACCTTGGTCGCCAATGTGGTGTATACGGGCATTGCTGTCTGGGGCTTGACTCGGATGTTCAACAGCGAAAAAGTGATGTTCTCGAAATAAACGAAAAAGAGCGGTGGATGCCGCTCTTTTTCATTTCGATGTGTTTCAATGGTTTATGCCATCTCGGCATAATGCTGATAGAAAGCAATAATCGTCTCGATGCCTTTGTAGAAGTGGTCGACACGGTAATTCTCATTGGGTGAGTGGATGGCGTCTTCGCCGAGGCCGAAGCCCATTAGGATGGACTTGATGCCCAACACTTCTTCGAAGGTAGAAATGATCGGGATGGAACCACCCGAGCGCATTGGGATGGGCTGCTTGCCATAGGTGTTCATGTAGGCAGCCTCGGCGGCCTTGTAAGCCGGTAGGTCGATAGGGCATACGTAAGCCTCACCGCCATGCAACGGCGTGACCTTCACGCTGACATAGTCGGGAGCGTTCTTTTCGAAATGCCGCTGCACCAATTTGGCAATCTTCTCATGATCTTGGTGCGGCACAAGACGACAGGAAAGCTTGGCGTAAGCCTTGGAAGGAAGTACGGTCTTGCTACCCTCGCCGGTGTAACCGCCCCACATGCCGCAAAGGTCGAAGGAGGGGCGGATGCCCACTTGTTCGATTTTGGTGTAGCCCTTCTCACCGCGCAAAGCCTTCACTCCCAAACTCTTCTTGTATTCTTCCTCGTCGTAAGGTGCCATGTTGAGCAGCTCGCGCTCACGTTTGGAGCATTTTTCAACGTCATGATAGAAATGCGGGATGGTGATGCGGTTGTTTCTATCCATGCACTCGGCAATCATCTCGCAAAGGACATTCAAAGGGTTGGCCACGGAGCCTCCGAAGAGACCGGAATGCAGGTCGGCTTTCGGACCGGTGATTTCAATCTCCCAATAGGCGAGACCTCTCAAACCCGTGGTGATGCTTGGCACGTCAGCGGCAATCATTGAGGTGTCGGACACCAAAATGACATCGGCTTTCACTAGTTTTTTGTTTTTGACAATCCATTTGGCAAGACTGCCCGAGCCGATTTCCTCTTCGCCTTCAAGCATGAACTTCACATTGCAGGGGAGAGTGTCGGTTTTGACCATCGTCTCAAAGGCTTTGGCGTGCATGAACGATTGGCCTTTGTCGTCATCGGCACCGCGGGCCCAGATTTTACCGTCCTTAATGACAGGCTCAAACGGGTCAGTGTTCCACAGTTCGATGGGATCGACGGGCATCACGTCGTAGTGGCCATAGACTAACACGGTAGGTTTCTTCTTGTTGATAATCTTCTCGCCATAGACGATGGGGTTGCCCTCAGTAGGCATTACTTCGGCCTTGTCGGCACCAGCCTTAAGCAGATTGTCGCGCCAGAGTTCAGCACAACGAATCATGTCTTGCTTGTGCGCCGATTCCGAGCTGATGGACGGGATTCTAATAAGTTCAAATAATTCTTCAAGGAAACGATCCTTGTTTTCATCAATGTACTTGTCAGTTGTTTTCATGTTGATTGATTTAGGTTTATTTTGTGTTAATAATGTTCTCTTTTTGTTAATGGGAAAAGTTGTTTAATTGACGAATTGTTTTAATGTAACGGTTTCCCCGTCGAAGATGGCGTAGGTGAAATCATAAATCCAATTTCCCACTATGGTAGTCAAAGCATGGTCGCCAGTTTTGTATTGCATGGGCTTGTGTTGGTGGCCGAAGATGAAGAAGTCGATGGTTGGGTCGAGTTGGGATTGCTCTTGGGCATATTGGTAAAGGCGTGTGTTCGGGATGTCGTCATAATAACCACGTTCCACTTCGTTCTTTATTTTCTTCAAGCGGTGGTTGTGTGACCAACGCAAGGCCAAGCCGATACCCAAATCAGGATGCAACCATCTGAATAAGAATTGGTTGAACTTGCATTCAAACACTTTTTTCAAGAATTTGTAGCCTTTGTCGCCAGGACCTCTGCCGTCTCCGTGGACTAAAAAGAACTTTTTGCCTTTGATGGTCTTGATGACAGGCTCGCGGTGCATTTCAAGGCCAAGCTCGTCGTGCAGGTAGCCGAAACTCCAAAGGTCGTGGTTGCCGATGAACATGTGGACGGGAATACCTGCGTCAATGAACTCGGCCAATTTGCCTTGCAGCCTGACGAACCCCTTGGGAATCACAGTCTTGTACTCAAACCAGAAGTCGAACAGATCACCCATCAGGTAGAGCTCCTCGCAGTCGTGACGGATGCCGTCAAGGAAGCGCAACAACTTTCTCTCGCGCTTCTGACTGTCCTCAAGTGAGGGAATGCCCAAGTGGAAGTCGGTGACGAAATAAACGGCCATCAGAACTGGATTTCAGACGAGCGGCGGATGAGTTCAGTGATGAGGGTGACGAGTTTCGGCTCCACTGCGCTTACGGCTTTGATGACTTCCTCGTGGGTGATGGTGACGGGGTGGTCTACCCCAAAAATGTTGCCCATGTCGGAGACGATGGACAGGCCGAAAACAGGAAGCTTGCCTTGGCGTGCCACGATGACCTCAGACGTGGTGGACATACCGATGGTGTCGGCGCCGATGATGCGGAAATAGCGACATTCGGCTGGAGTCTCGTAAGTCGGGCCAGTAGTGGCGCAATACACGCCGTGTTGTACCCAAATCCCTTTTTTCATGGCAATCTCGTCGGCCAACTTGATGAGGCGCTTGTCGTAAGGCTCGCTCATGTCGGGGAAACGTTCACCGAAGCGCTCGTCGTGCGGACCAATGAGTGGGTTAGGCATCATGTGAATTTGGTCGTTAATGATCATGATGTCGCCCACGTGGAAGTTCGGGTTAAGACCACCGGAAGCGTTGGAGACGATGAGGAATTGGATACCCATGCGCATCATCATGCGGATAGGAAGGGTGACTTCGTCCATGGGATAACCCTCGTAATAATGGAAACGGCCTCGCATGGCGATAACACGACGACCTGCGATGGTGCCGAACAAGAGTTGCCCGCTATGTCCTTTTACCGTAGAGACAGGGAAGTGGGGCATATCCGAGTAGTAAATCAAATGCTCAATCTTAATGGCGCTTGCCAATCCGTCTAATCCGGAGCCAAGCACGATACCGATTTCGGGATGGAAGTGGTTGGTTTTCTGGTTGATAAACTCAACAATGGTGTTTATTTTGTCGTACATAATTCAATATTGTTTCGTTAAACATTTCTTCTTCATGAAAACGCACACTGATGGGCAAATCGTATAGCGGCACAATTCCAAACTGACAAAGATAGGGAGAATTTGTCAATCTCGCGGCATCTTTTTCGGTGGTAACGATGATTTTTTGCTTGCCTTCAAGTTGATTAAAGCGTTTGAGGATGGTTTTCACATCGTTTTCTGTATAGGCGTGATGGTCGGCAAAATGCAGAAAATCAACGGTTTTATAGCATTTTCTCAGTTCTTCGACAAAGGGTTTGGGGTTGGCGATACCGCAAAAGGCCATAATAGAATCGGCATTCTCGACGGAAACTTGTTTTGCTGCTTCGTTCAAGGGTTGCAAAGGCGCATATTCCACCGTGGAGAAAAATACCTTTTGGTTTTGTTTTGGCTTCAATTTCTTTATAATACGTTGCTTATCAATGTTTTCCAATGTTTTTGTCGATTTGCTCACCACAATGATGTCCGCGCGTTTGGCGGCGGACTTGATGTCGCGCAAGGTGCCTGTAGGAAAGAGGAAATCGTCGCAATAAAGATGCTGATATTCAGTCAATAGGATGTTCAATCCCGCCTTGATTCTCCGATGCTGGAAAGCATCGTCCAAAAGGATGACATCGGGCGTGTTCTTGCCAATAATCAGTCGTTCAATACCTTCAATGCGGTCTTCGTCCACCCCGATTTTAACATCAGGAAACTTGTGGAAATATTGTAAAGGCTCGTCTCCAATAGTTTCGTAAGTACTTTGATTATCAGCGCGTTGGAAGCCTTTTGTTTTTCGTCCGTAGCCCCGACTAAGTGTTGCCACGCAGTAATTTGGGCGCAATATATTAATAAGGTATTCCACTGTGGGTGTTTTTCCCGTCCCGCCAAGGTTAAGGTTGCCCACACCGATGACTGGGTATTCAAACCGCAATGATTTCAAAATACGCCAATCATAAAGTTTGTGCCTGATACTTAGCACGATATGGTACAAAAGCGATATGGGTAGAAGTAAAATTCTCATTTTAGGGGTCAAAATTAGGCAAAATTCCCTAATTTTACAGCCAAATTTTGAAAATATGACCGTAAAAGACATTTTGGACTGCATCACTGCGATTGCACCCTTGCAGTGGCAGGAGAGTTACGACAATGCTGGCCTGCAAGTCGGCGATGTGAATGCCGAGGCTCGTAAAGCCTTGATTTGCTTGGACATTACTGAGGAAATCGTTGACGAGGCCATTGAAAAAGACTGCAATGTGATTGTCAGCCACCACCCTTTGATTTTCCGTGGACTGAAACACTTGACGCCTCAGACCTACATCGAACGTGCTGTGGTGAAGGCCGTCAAGCATGACATCGCCATGATTTCGATGCATACCAATTTGGATAACAGCTATCTGGGTGTGAGTCGAATGTTGGCTGAACGTTTGGGCTTGAAGAATTTTCATCTGTTGCAGCCTTCCGTAACCGAACCTGAAGTTTGTGGTGCAGGCATGATTGGAGAGTTTGATGTTCCAATGGAAGAGATTGATTTTTTGAGTCTTGTGGCACAGCAAATTGGCTCTCCTTGTTTGCGCCATTCCGCTTTGACGGGTCGTAAAATCCAAAAAGTGGCACTTTGTGGCGGATCGGGAAGCCCGTTTATGGGTGATGCGTTGAAAAACCATGCTGATGCCTATCTCACAGCTGATATCAAATACCACGACTTTTTTGTCCCAGAAGGCAACATTCTACTGATCGATGGCGGACATTTTGAGACCGAACAATTCACGAAAGAATTAATATATGGGCTGATTCGGAAAAAATTTCCTACCTTTGCAGCCGAAATCGCTGAAACAAGGACAAATGCGGTTTATTATTTTGTAAGAAATTAGAAATCAATAATATGGCTAAGAAAGTGAATACAGAAGTCACTGAGGTTGAAGAAAATACCGAAGTGAAAGAGGTCAAGAAATCCGTTAAAAAGACAACCAAAAAAGTAGAGGAGCTTCAAACCGTTGAGGAATCTGCAGAGCCCAAAAAGCCAGCAAAGAAATCTACTAAGAAAGCTTCGGAAACACTTGAGGTTGAAGAGATTAATGAAGAGCCTAAGAAGGCTGCTAAAAAAGCCACCAAAGCCAAGACCGAAGTGATGGAAGAGATTCCTGAAGCCAAGGAAGAAAAGGTTGAGGTTGTTAAGGAAAAAAAGCCAGAAGTCAAGGAAGAGGCCAAGAAACCTGTTGCTGAGGAGCCTGTCGAAGTGAGTGTTGAGCAGAAACTCGTTGCGCTTTATACCTTACAACAGGTGGATTCCAAAGTAGACGAGATTCGTGCCTATCGTGGCAACTTGCCACTTGAAATTCAGGATTTGGAGGACGAGATTGCAGGTTATGAGACCCGTATCACCAATCTCAAGGCTGAAAGCAAGAAATACCAAAAGGAGATCTCTGACTACAAAATCAAAATCAAGGAAACTGAAGCTTTGGTCAAGAAGTATGAGGATCAACAGAACAATGTTCGCAACAACCGTGAATACGACTCACTGACCAAAGAAATTGAGTATCAAAATCTTGATATGCAACTTTCTGAGAAACGTATTCGCGAAGCTACTGCGAAAGTGAACGACATTGACATCAAGGTGAACGAATCACAACTGCATCTGCAGGAAATGAAGGCCTCGCTGAAGGAAAAGAAGGATGAGCTGAGTTCTTTGGTTGAGGGAACGGAGATTGAGGAAGAGCAGTTGCTGAAACGTTCTGCTGAGTGCGAGAAACTTGTGGAAGACCGTTTGTTGGTAGCTTACAAGCGTATACGTAAGAACGCCCGCAATGGCTTGGCTGTGGTTGGCATCTTTGATGAGGCTTGTGGCGGCTGCTTCAACCGCATTCCACCTCAACACCAACTTGACATTTGCATGCACAAGAAGATTATCGTTTGTGAGTATTGCGGACGTATCCTTGTCGACAAGGGCATTATCGAGCAATACAAAGCCTGATGTTGCAATGAAATTATGGAGAAGGCTGCCGTAAGGCGGCCTTTTTCGTTTTAGAACCGCATCTTCAATGTGACGGCGAAATTGCTCTTGAATTGTCGTTGAGTGACGGGCTTAATTTCCAAGTAACCTGCGTCGTAGAGATAGAATTGGTCTTTGCCGTAGGTCAGTTCGTAAGCGAAGTCGAAAGTGAAGATTTCCGAGACGGGCAACCCGATGCCCAGGGCGATTTTCTTGGTGCTGCCATCGGTTTTTTCAAGACCGTATGGACTACCATAATAACCTGCGCCAAGACGCAGATAGCTATTTTGCAGTCTCCATTCTGTGCCGAGGCGGAAATTGAGGGTGCTGCGATAGTTCGCCTTGATGTTTGCATTGATGGAATTATAATATAGATGGATTTCATCGTCGCCCGTATCGGAAGAAGCCTCTTTGAACCTTGCCGTGCCATAGTTGGTGTATTCCGCGTCAAGGCTCACGAGTCCTCGTTGTCCGATGATGAAAGCCAGGCTCCCCATCGCTTTCAGCGGACTAATGAAATTGTACTCGTAATGCGACTCTGGACTGATGTATTTTCTTGTAATCCAGTTGATTTGCGACTCTGTTTCGGTTTGCCACGATTCGTCAAACTTGTATAGGGTTGGGGAGTGAAAGGAGGCTCCGAGACGCAACCATCTGTTAGCGTGGTAGATGAAGCCGAGTTTCACATTCAGTCCCATGCCCCTTGTGGAGATTTCTTCGGTGTAGCTCCATTGGTTGAAGTCGGTATTGAGGTGCGTGTTTTCGTCTTCAGGCATGGCTTCCTCAAATACCTTAGAGCCTACACGCTTGACGTGTTGGAGTCCTAGGCTAGCACCGATGAAAAAACGCTCTGAAAAGTTCATGCTACCTGCGAAAGTCCATTCCTCGGAGCGGCCTTTGAAAGCGTTTTCTTGGCTTTGTCGGATGCCGCCTTGCGGGACGGGACTGCTGTAATAGTCGCCGATAGAATCTTGGAAAATGTCTATGAGGTAGGTTTCCCATGCGGGATAAATGTCCATCGGGAAACGGTTTTCAATGTCTGTGGGCGACAAACCGTCAATCTGTTGCAGGTAGTTGTCGATTTTAGAGCTTGTTGGATTGCTGCCTTTGGCGTAAGTGTGTAGATTGAAATCGTTGGTGCGGGTAAGGCCGATGCCGAACTGGGTGAAACGCAGTTTGCGATAGTTGCTCCTTTGTTTTGCGTTGACGTAGCCGAAATTGGGCAACGTGAGACGGAACTTGTTAGCGTTGGCGGTCTCGTCGTAATAGGTGGAATGGTGCAGGTTGTCGAGCAAATCAAGGGAGAAGGTGATTTCGTCGCTGCGGTAAAGCCCCATGCCGGCGGGATTGATGCAGATGGCGGTCATGTCGCCGCCGACGGCACCGAGGGCGTTGCCCATGCCTAAAGCTTTGGCCGTGCCTTGGTAGAAGGTTTGCGAAAAACGGTATGCGTCGTCGCTGCTTTGCGCGAAAGTCGTGGCAACTAACAACAGCACGAGGTTGGTGGTGAGGATTTTCTTCATGGTATAAAAAAGACTACCTTGCGATTGGACTGCAAAGGTAGTCTTTTTCTTGAATCCGTTGGCGGATTTTCGATTTTCTTATCGTCTTCCGCCGCTGCTCGAACGTCCTCCTCCTGAGCTGTGGCTACTGCTTGAGCTATGGCTACTATTGCTTGAGCTGCGACTGCTGCCAGAGCTTGAACTTCTACCGCTACTTGACGATGAACTTCTTGGTGAGCTGCTGCGGTTGTAGCTGCCGCTGTTGGACGAGCTGCTTCTGTTGTGGCTGCTTGAAGAAGAAGGTCTGGCGTTGGTGCCCGATGAAGACGGACGTGAGCTTGACGTATTCTGTTGCGGGCGTACATATTCCGAGCTTGAGCGCGAAGGACGGCTGCTGTTCGGTGAGGTGTAGGTTTGACGTGTGCCACTATGTTCGCTTGGACGCGCTGTGCTTTGGCTGCCTTGGCGTTCGTTGACAGAGGGACGGCTGGCTGCGGTTGTGCCAGTGCGGCCTTGAGTGCCCGCGGTGGGTCTTGAACTGGCGGTTGGTCTGGTGGAGGCGCTGGCTGAACCTGTTCTGCCTGAAGCACTGCCGGTTACGTTGTTGGTTGTGGGACGGGTGGCTGCTGTCGCTCTGCCGCTCGATGAGCCGCCTGACATGCTGCCTCCATTGGCTACGCGAGCCTGTTTTGCGGGGTCGTCGTCTGGTAGACGATAGCTCATGGAACCAGCGGTGCCGTTGCTACCGTGTCTGACACTGGCCACATAATTGCCAAGTCCACTGCCTTGTCCACCATGATGGTGGCCGTCGTGGCCATACCAGTCGTGATACGGATGGTGGTGGTGATGGGGATGATACCAGTAGTAATCGTAGTAGCTATAAGCCCAATAAGGATTCCAGCCCCAATAGGAGTAGTAGGGGTAGCCCCAATAATAGTTCCAGCTCCAGTAGCTGCTCCAATAGGGACGATAGCCCCAACTGACGTACACGCTCGGGTAGTAGTCCCAATAGAACGGGTCGTAGCTGTTCGTGTAGACGTAATAAGTGTCGCCGCCAGTGTAGTAATCATCGTAGTAGCTTCTCGATGAGGAAGATTCGCTGCCGAAACGCTTGATGCGAGCAGCATAGTCAGCATCGTAGAAGGTCTCGGTGGTGGTGTACACCACGCCGTTGGTGTCGGTTACCGTTTCAGTGGTTTGGTAGACAGGTTCGGCATTGCTAGTGTAGTTCTTGCTGTCGGAATAGTAGGCTTGGTAGTCGTATTCCGAACTGCTGCTGATGCTTGGATTGACGTATGAGCCGTTGCTGGTCGTCATGCGTCCACCTTGGTTGCCGTAGGGCGAGTAGTAAATGTCGTCTTGGGCCATTTGCCTGTTCGACTTGCAGCCCACGAGGGCAAGTAAGGCAATGATTGGTAGTATTCTGAAAGTCTTCATCTTAGTGAATTTTTATTTGTTCTTGTATTGTGATTTAATTGTCTGAAACTATACAAATTCTATACCAAAAATGTGTTTTCTTGAGATTATTTTAATCTAATTCAATGACGCGACCATCACCGAAGCAATGCAGGTCCTTTCGGGGATCTCCTTTGTAATAGACGTTGCCGATGCTGTAGAGGTAAGCCTCCAATTCAGTTCTGGCCCACACGTAGACGTCGTTGGTCGACTCTGACTCTACCGTTACCATGTTGGAGTTTAGGTTTTCTGCATGGATTTGTCCGTAACTTCTAGTGAGGTGTTCGGTGTAACCGGCTTTTCCTCTGAATGTTACGCAAGAGGTTCCGTTGCGGAACTTATGCTTGATGACATCGCAACTGATGGTAAGGTCGATGTCGCCTGAGCCTTCGTTGACGTTAAGATTGAAGAGGTGGAGATAGCCTTCGTTGACGAGGGTGTCACCTCCCTCAATGATGGTGTCTACATGTTTGCCGTAAATTCCTCGAATCGAATCCTGTTCCGCATTGAAAAGCTTGCCGATGGAGGCGTATTTGATTTCACTCAGGCTGTCGTAGTAGACGGTCAAGTCGATGCTGTATTCATAGCTGCGGAGCCAGTTGAGCTTGTTCTCGTTCTTGACGAAAAGCGTGTCGTCAATTACTTCGGTCGTAATGTTGTCGATGAGATTCTTCGGGCAAGTGAGTTCCAGATGAGGGTGATCGCTTTGTACAAGCTTCACGTTTACATTGTTATGCATGGAGATGGCTCGAAAGTATCCAATAGGCCGACTTTCGGAGATGATGTCGCCGTTGGAGAACTTGCTGCATGAGGCCGTCAACAGACTAACGAGGAAAAACAGGACTACGATGATGCTTCTTTTCATATTTGGGGAGGTAATACTTATGATTGAAGTGATATCCTATGCCGACACTGATGAAGTCGGCTTTGATGTCGTAAGTGGTAAAAGAAAGCGTGGCGAAAAGCCCATCCCAAACATAATAGCGCAGGCCAAGCTTCTGGTAGAAAAGGAAAGCTTGGTTTTTCCCAGGCGCGTTTTTGCGGATGCCGACGTTAAACATGAAGCTCATGCGGTCGAGCATCATTTCATAAGCGATGAGGCCTGCAGGCTTGAGGAAGGCCTGAAAATAAGGTTCCTTCACGCGGTCGGAGTTGTCCCAAACCACTTCCGCACCGATACCTATTCGGTCGCGTTCAGTTATCTGGAACATGAAGTTGGCGGCCAAGTCGTGGACAAAAAAATATTGGTGCGTGCCGTATTGTTGCGACAGATCCTTGAAGCCGATGGTATATTGCACATCAGTGATGAAATGCTGCCTGCCATCAAATTCGAAAATAAACAATTTTGGGCGTAATCTTCTGTCAAGGAGTGATTTGGGCTTCGTCAAGTGAAAAGAGAATCCCGAAGCTACACTGAAGATGTTGATGCCCATATTGGGACTTCGAGTGGCGCCGTTCGAGAAATGAGTCAGGCCTAATGAGGTCACCCAGGTCAGGCGCTCAAAAATCCGCTGGCGGTATTCAAACGATAGGTTGATGGCCGCATTCACGTGCGACCCGATGGCGTAATTGTGGTAGTTTTCCTTTGGATCAAATTTGTTGGTGAGGTACGACAGACCCACGCCTAACTTGAAGGTCAACTTGCTGGTTTCGCTCGGATTGATTGGGAAGTTGAGGAAGGGATAAAGGGCGAACACCTGGCCTAATTCCTTGGAAATGTCATCTATACGGAAGCTGAGTGGCGAGTAATAAAAGGTAAGGCCAATGGAAGGGTAGTTGTGGAGCACTTCCCAACGGTGCTGACCGTAAGTGTTACGGTGCAGCGAAAGCTCAAAAGCGGGCGCGTGGCGGCTGTAGCGGGCGAGAGCCGAATGATATTCGTCGTTTTGGAAGTACAGGTAGCCGAAATGGGCACGCGCCTCTATTTCATAGTTTCTATGACCCGTTTGGGCATGGACAGACCGTGCACCTATTAATAAAAGTATCAATGTAGCGCACAACCATTTGGAAACCTTATTACGGTTCTGTAGTTCCATATAGCCTGCAAAATTACAAAATTCCTTATTTTTGCACGCTAATTTGTATGATTATGGACGAAAGATTGATAGCTTTCAAGCGTTTGCTGGACATCATGGACCGTGTTCGCGAGGGATGCCCGTGGGACAGCGCACAAACCCTCGAAAGCCTACGCCATCTTACCATTGAAGAGACTTATGAATTGAGTCAAGCCATTCTGAATGAGGATCTTAACGAAATCAAGAAGGAACTCGGCGACCTCATGCTCCACATTGTTTTTTATTCAAAAATCGGTCAAGAGAAAGGTGCTTTTGATGTGGCAGATGTGTTGAATGGCATTTGTGACAAGATGATTGTGCGTCATCCGCATATCTTTGGCACGGAGAAGGTCGAAAACGCGCAACAGGTGGAAGAAAACTGGGAACGTATCAAATTGGAGCGTGAACATAATCGAAGCGTTCTTGGAGGCGTGCCCGAAGGCTTGCCCTCTTTGCTGAAAGCCTATCGGATGCATCAAAAGACAGCAGGTGTTGGTTTCCGTTGGCGCAATGCCGATGAAGCTTGGCAGAAGGTGGAAGAAGAGAAAAAGGAACTGTTTGCTGAATTGCAGAAACCAAACAATCAGGTAAATATAGAAGCGGAATATGGAGATTTACTCTTTGCACTTATTGTTTATGGCATCTATATTGACATAAATCCTGATGATGCTTTGGAAAAAACTGATAAGAAATTTCGTCAGCGGTTCGGTTTTGTGGAGCAGAAAGCCCGTGCGTGTGGTAAAGGCGTGCAGAATCTTTCTATCGACGAAATGATTGCCTATTGGAAAGAGGCAAAGGAAAACTTCTTGTAAAGTTTGGTTTTGGAAATACATAAAAAACACGGGATGCGAACATTTGTTTGCATCCCGTGTCAATCTGTGCCGATTTACGATCAATCCAACGTATGGATAACAAGACCTGATCTGAGTTTCGGCTCAAACCAAGTGGTCTTGGGAGGCATGATGTTGCCGGTGTCGGCGATGTCGATGATCTGCTTCATGCTCACAGGATAGAGCGCGAAGGCGACCTTCATCTCGCCACTGTCCACACGACGCTTCAGCTCGCCGAGGCCACGGATACCGCCAACGAAGTCGATGCGCTTGTCGGTGCGGAGGTCCTTGATGCCCAGAATCTTGTCGAGGACAAGGTTGCTGAGGATGGTGACGTCCAACACACCGATCGGGTCGCTGTCGTTGTAGGTGCCGGGTTTGGCAGTCAGGCTGTACCACACGCCCTCGATGTACATCGAGAAGTTGTGGAGCTTGTTGGGCTTGTACTCGGTGCTGCACTCGCAGTGGCAGGGGAACTCGCAGTTGCACTTGCCGCCGTCCTTGGTGCAGTCGCACTTGCACTCGATGTCGAAGCTCTCTTGCAGGGCCTTGAAGAAGTCCTTGGTGCTGAGGCCGTTGAGGTCTTTCACGACGCGGTTGTAGTCGATGACGTTCAACTGGTTGTCGGGGAAGATGACGGTCATGAAGTAGTTATACTCTTCCTTACCGGTGTGGGCAGGGTTGTGTTCCTTCTTCTCCTGACCGACGAGGGCTGCAGCGGCGCTACGGTGGTGACCGTCGGCGATGTACATGGCCGGAACCTTCTTGTCGAACAGTTCGACGAGGCGGGCGATGGTGGCCTTGTCGTCGATAATCCAGAAGCGATGGCCGAAGCCGTCTTCCTTGGCGATGAAGTCATAGATGGGCTTCTCAGCGGTGATTTTGCTCACGATGGCGTCGATTTCGGCGACGGCAGGGTAGGCGAAGAACACAGGCTCCACATTGGCGTTGGTGAGGCGCACGTGCTTCATGCGGTCCTCTTCCTTGTCCTTACGGGTCAGCTCGTGCTTCTTGATGACCTTGTTCACATAGTCTTCGCTGTAGGCGCAGGCCACGATGCCATACTGCCAGTGGGCGTTGGCGTCGGTGGGGTTCATGCTCTGAGCGTAGATGTAGAGTTTTTCCTCTTGGTCTTGCTTGATCCATCCGAAGTCTTTGAAGCTGTTGAAGTTCTCAACGACTTTCAGATAGGTCTCGAGGTCGCTGTCCTTGTGGCCTTCGGGCAGGTCGATTTCGGCCTTGGTCACGT
>CAMZEK010000040.1 GCA_947305795.1 uncultured Bacteroidales bacterium
GGCAATGCTGGTGGCGTAGTTAATGCTGTGCAGCCGGAAAACATCTGGTTGTAACAATAATAAGCCAATGAAGTGGCAGGCAATGCTGGTGGCGTAGTTAATGCTGTGCAGCCGGAAAACATTTCTTCATAACAAGCTTGAGCCAATGAAGTGGCCGACAACACCAAACTAATGCTGGTGTGGCTTTTGATGTGCGTGTTGCCATAGAACAACCTGGAGCAAGCATTCCCATATAAGCTGTTCGAATTGTTGAACAGCGAGCCTAAGTTGCCATACAGGTAGCAGTCGGCGGTACAGGTGAAATGGGAATAATAGCCCGGGTCAATTGCATAGGCAGCGGAACTGGTGCTGCGGAACTGCAGCTTTTCTCCAGCTTGTAGGCTGATGCCTGTGCCGTATGAATAGCTCGACCAGTCACCTGTTTCACCCAGTCTGTATTGTACCCCACTGTTGGGGGTGAAATCCCCCTCCTTTTCTAAGGTAACCGTTCCCGCCCCAATGGCTTCGAAGGTCAGCGGGATGTCGTTTTGTGCCTCGGCTCCCGCCATCAAGCCGAAGAGCACGAGCAAGGAAAGTATAATCTTTTTCATAGGTATGATGTGTTATGATGGCGCAAAGGTAGGATTTTCTTTGGTTTTCTGGGAGAAAAAAACAAAAAAATCCCGCCAGCAATGACGGGATTTTTCGGTTTTATGCTGTAGGGCTGTCGTATCACGGCAGCGGCTGTCGTGTTTTTCACAGCGGCTGCCACGGTGTGACAGCCCTACAAACCAAATCAATCTATAACAATCTTCTGCACCTTGACATCCTCTCCGTTGATGAGACGCAGCATATACACGCCCGCGGGCTGGTGGATGGCCTTGCTGACGCTGCCGTTGATTTCCTCACTGCTGAGGATGCGACCGTTCACGTCGATCACCTGCAGCGTGGCGTTGCCTTCGTTGTTGATGACGAGGTTGCCGTCGCTATAGAAAGCAAAGGTGTCTGAGCCTGTCGAAGACCCGGCCGCGAACACCAGTTTGAAGCGGCTCTCATAGTCCGTCGTGCGGGCGTTGAAGCTGTAACTCGGCGTTTGGAGCAGGTCGATGTCGTTGCCGGTCATGTTGTCGATGAGGTGGAGGTAGCTGAAGCTGACTTCCTCGCTGGTGAATCTCAGGCTGTAGGTGCCGTTCTTCTCAGCCTTGAAGTTCACGGGCATCTCGCCTTCGTTGCCAGCGCTGACCACGGAGTACTCGCTGTCGTTTTGGGCGATGGCAAGCTTGGTGCTGTTCTTGAAGAGCTGGAACTTGGGCATGTTGTTGCCGCCGAAGCGGATGATGGCGCGGTCGATGACGTTGCCTTGACCGACGTTCATGACAAGGGCGCCTTTAGCGCCATCAGGAGCTATGGTGCTGAAAGTCACCGTCAGGTCGTTAGGATTCTGAGAATAGACGAAGATGCCTTCCATAGGTTCGACATAGTTCCTTTCGGCTTGGGTGGCGGCGATAATCTCTCGACCGTCGTTCATGACATAGAAGTCGCGGTCGACATAGGCTCTCTCGTTGAAGGGGTTACCTACGAGGTTCAGACCTTTCATGGCATCACCATCAGTGAGTTGATCATCGTAAACCAAATCGATTACGCCATCTTCGTTGTAAGGAATACCAGTGAAGACAAGTTCAACATCCTGGCTGTTGGCATAGAGGTAACCTTGGCCGGGTTGGAGCATGAAACCGTGGTTCTTGTAGTTCTCCCATTCATCGTCTGCACTCTGGTTGAAGCGGTAAAGGTCAAACTGGTTGGCGGTCATGTTGGTCACATTCGTGGGATTGACTTCATTAGCCAGCGGCGAGGCAATCAGATACCAGCCATCGCCTTCGCCCCATGCGGCAATGGTCTTGTGGAAGGTAGCCAGCGGTTCCGCTTTAACCTCCACATCGTCGATGGTCCAGCCGTGGGGACCTTGGTGTTCGAAAGCGATGAGGATGTCTTGGCCGACATAATCGTACAAGCTGAGGGTGACTGTCCTGAAGTCAGTGGTGAGTTCGTTGATGGTGGGGCACCAGAGTTGCGTCCAGGTGCCGCCACCGTCGGTGGAGACCTTGACGATGCTTAAACCGTCTTCACCCTCTGAACCACCTGTATAAGATTCAATATCATCTTCCATGGTCTTGAAGGTTAGCACAGCGTTGTTGGCATCAATGTGTAAGAAAGGCATATACAGGTAATTAGGGTAATATTCGGTATAGGCATAGCCCTGAACGGTTTGGTACCAATTACTAAATGGATCCCCGCCAAGTTCCCAACAATCAGGAGGGAATGTCTCGTCGTTGAAATTCTGCGTGTATGGGTTGTCAGCATCAACAGTCGTGGTTGCGCATTTGGTAGTGAAGGTGGTGCGGTTGCTCCATTCGCTCACCTCGTTCTCGCCGCAAATGGCACGCACATAGACATAATAGGTGGTGAGAGAATTGAGATCCGTCAGGCTGTATGGATTGTCCTCAGTGTTGGCGACGGTGGGTGTTGTGTCGTCATCAGGTACGTCAGTGGCATCATTGGTAACATAGATGTCCCATGCGGATTGGCCGTTGGCGGTCCAAGCCAATTGTGCAGAACTGCCGGTGATGTTGGAGGCAATGAGCTTCGCAGGGGGCATGCAAGAAGGAAGCGGGCTCACTTCGATGTTGTCAATAAAGACAGCGTATGGGTCACTTCCACCAAAAGAGCCACCACCAGTGCAAACCAAGGTGATATATTGTCCGTTGCCCTCATAGTCGTTGAATCGCACCGTATGTCTGCCAATATTGGGATAGGCATCGGTGATGGCAACAGGAATTATATCTTCATCTGACGCTATAGTAGTGAGATTGGTCGGGAGGACGAAAAGCAATTCTTCGGTCGTGCTTTCGTTGCTGCTCCAATAGCTTGCGTCAAACGAAATCTGAAATTGGTTCAAAGGATAGCTCGCGGCAACTTCAGGCAACACGACTGTTACACTATTTTGAAGTGAAGACCCGTTTATGGAAATCACAAGACCATTATTGTCATCTCCAGAAAATGGCGCGATAGAACAACTGCCCGAGCCATCAATAATGGTTTCCCAGCAAGCCGGCACACCTTCGCCCTCAGCGAGATCGTCGAAATCCTCGCTCCACGGGAGGGTGATAGGATTGCAATCGGTGGTGGTGAAAGTGTAGAGTGCCGAAGGAGCGCTGTGGTCGTTCTCGTCGCAGTGGGCCACCACATAGAACTCGTAAGTGGTAGCGGCACTCAGATTGCTCAGCGTGTAAGGATTATCGGTCACATTGGGCACTTCGGTATATTCATCGGCCCCAACTTCTTTCCAGTAAAGTGTCCAGGAGGTTTCACTGTTGTTGGCAGTCCAACTCAATTCGGCTGAGGTAGAAGCGGCATTGGCAGCAAGACCGGTTGGGTACAAGCAAGAAGAAGCCTCGCTCAACACAATGTTGTCAATTAAGACATCGTATGGGCCAGAAGATTCATTACCACCACAAACCAAGGCGATATATTGACCGGTGCCCTCATAGTTGTTGAACTGCACCGTATAATTCCCAAAAGTGGGATAGGCATCGGTGATGTCAACAATAGAATCTACAAAAAATCCTACTCCTGACTGTAAATCGGTAGGGTCGTTCAAGACAAAGATGAGGAGCTGTCTTGGAGTCGTGCTTCCGTTGTCGCTCCAATGGCATGCGTCAAACGAAATCTGACATTGGTTCAAAGGATAGTTCGCGTCAATTTTGGGCAACACGACAGCTGCATTACTAAATCCAGAAGACTGGCCTATGTGAATATCAAGAACATTATTGTCATTATCTTCAGATAATGGCGCGATAGAACAACTGCCCGAGCCATCAATAATGGAGTTCCAGCAAGCCGGCACACCTTCGCCCGCAGCGAGATCGTCGAAATCCTCGTTCCACGGGAGGGTGATAGGATTGCAATCGGTAGCCTCGCTCACCACAATGTTGTCAATTAAGACATCGTATGGGTCAGAAGATTCATTACCACCACAAACCAAGGCGATATATTGACCGGTGCCCTCATAGTTGTTGAACTGCACCGTATAATTCCCAAAAGTGGGATAGGCATCGGTGATGTCAACAATAGAATCTACAAAAAATCCTACTCCTGACTGTAAATCGGTAGGGTCGTTCAAGACAAAGATGAGGAGCTGTCTTGGAGTCGTGCTTCCGTTGTCGCTCCAATGGCATGCGTCAAACGAAATCTGACATTGGTTCAAAGGATAGTTCGCGTCAATTTTGGGCAACACGACAACTGCATTACTAAATCCAGAAGACTGGCCTACGAAAATATCAAGAACATTATTGCCTCCAGAAACTGACTCGATAGAACAACTGCCCGAGCCTTCAACAATGGTGTTCCAGCAAGCCGGCACACCTTGGCCCGCGGCGAGATTGTCGAAGTCCTCGCTCCACGGGAGGGTGACAGGATCGCAATTCGTGGCGAAGGTGTACACTGACGAAGGAGCGCTGTGGTCGGTCTCGTCGCAGTGGGCCACTACACAGAACTGGTAAGCGGCACCGGCAGACAGATCGTTCAGCGTGTAAGAATTCTCGGTCAGATCGGGCACTTCGGTGTATGCCTCGGCCCCGCTTTCTTTCCAGTAAAGTGTCCAGGAGGATTCATCGTTGTTGGCAGTCCAACTCAATTCGGCTGAGGTTGAGGCGGCATTGGCAGTAAGCCCGGTTGGGGACAGGCAAGAAGGAAGCTCGCTCACCGCAATGTTGTCAATTAAGACATATCCTTCGCTGTTAATGTTGTTGTCTCTGATGGCGATATAACGGCCATTGCCCGTATAGTTGTTGAAATACACTGTATAGGTACCAAAACCTGAATCGGAATAGTCATAGCTGTCGATGATGTCAACTTCGTCAATCGGCACGAATGTTGTCGAATCGGCAGGATTGGTCATGACGCCAATGCTGAGTTTTACGTTTGTTTCGAAATCGTAATAGCAAGCGTCAAATGACATCTGATATCCGTTCAAGGGATAGCTTTCGTCAATTTCGGGCAACACGGCAAAAGCATAATTTTGGTCATAGTACCTCTGGAACATGAGAATTTTATCCGGATCGGTTGGGGAAGTCTTTGATTGGGTGACGATATTGGTATTGGACGGATTAAAGATGGTGCTCCAGCAAACCGGCAAACCTGCATTAAAGTTTTCCTCGTAAGGCAGTGCCATGGCTTCGCACTCAGTGGCGAAAGTGGCGGGGAGGCTCCATTCGCTTACATCGGTCCCGCTGCAAATGGCACGCACATAGACATAATAGACGGTGCCAGCGCTGAGACCTGTCAGGTTGTAAGGATTGTTGTTTGTGTTGGCAACGGTAGGTGTTGTGGTGCCGTCAGGTTCGATGGTGGCATCGGCGGTAACAAAGATGTCCCATGCAGTTTCCGAACCACCGGCGGTCCAGCTGACAGTGGCGCCATGGGTGGTGGCATCGGCTACCTGCACGCCTGTTGGTTCGAGGCAGCTCGGGCTTTCCTCGAAGAGGAAGTCGTCGAGGTAGAGGTAGTATTGGTCGTCGGAGGTGTGCTTCACCGCCACATACTTGGTATCGGCGGGATAGTTGGCCTTGAATCGCCGGTAGCTCGTCGTAGCGGTGATTTCGTCGCCCCAAGTGAAGCTGTCGGGATCACTGTCGGTGGTGGAATAACCCACTTGAAAGGTTTCTGGGTAACCCTCAGAATATTCACGATACCAGAATTCCACATGCAAACCATTCTCAAAGCCGCCTAACTTGGGAGAGATGAGGTATTGGCCAGGTTCAGTTGTGTAATAGAACCGGAAACTATGGCTGCCTGTGTGTGCATAATCTTCATCATCTTCATCCTCATAGATGCCAGTGTATGCGCCGTAATAGCCAGTGGTGATGATTGTCCAGCAGTCAATGTCGCTTTCATCCTCAAAACCGCAAGAGTAAGGTATGGGAATGATTCCGCATCCAGAGATGAAGCTGATGGCTTTTGTCCAAAAGCTCTGATCGTCGCCGCAGTCGGCCTGCACTTTGATGGTGTAAGTCGTAAGCAGCGAAACATTAAAGGTGTAAGAGTTGCCTGTGACGGCAGTGATGGTGCCATTCACATCAATGTTGAAGTTGGTGGCCTCTGATGTCCAAGTCACCGTAGCGGTGGGATCACCTTCCGTGTAGCTGACGGCCAAGTTGGTGGGTTTGGGGCACGCAGAAGGTTCCTGATAGGTGAAAGTGACCTTAGGCAGGAAGTTGTTTGGTTCATCAATGTATGCATTTCCATTTTCAATGCAGCACAAGTATGACGTAGCTTCATCCATGCTTTGGCCTATGAAACGATAATCCATTTCCTCGCCTGTTCCTGTGTGTGCGAATTGGACCAACAAGTTGCCTCCCTGATAGGCATATTCCTCATCAAAGGCGATGGTCAAAGTGTGGTCGGTGGTGTTGAACAAGCCGCCTGCCTCATCTAATACGCCGGTGAATACTTCAGTAAGTGGCGTTGTGGTATCAAAGCCGTCGTTGAAAGCGGTGGCCGTCGTTTCCCCTAACGAGATGGTCCAGGTGCCGACACTATAGTCATCACCGTATTGGCCTTGTTGCCAATAAAAAACCATTTGAGTGAGGACTTTCCCACTCATGGCGGCAAGCTCTGAGGCGGGATAAATCAATTGGCTTTGTTGGTCTACATTGGCATGCCAGCTGAAGATGGGAACCCTTTCGGATGTTTCTGTTCCGTCATGCACAGTCAGTGTGCTCTGTGCCATTGCCAACGGCGCGAAGAAGGCCGCCAGCAGCAAAAGAAATAGGTGTTTGTTTGTCATGTGATTTTAAGGTTTAGTTTATTTTAATTGTTTGTTGTTTGTTGTTCATACGTGCGCTCCTTGTGTTGATGCTATCCATCAGGTTGCGGCTTCAGTTTGCGTGTTGCCGTTTCTGTTTATGTTTTTTCAAAACGGGGCGCGAAAGTAGTAAAACCCCAAATAAGGGATGTTTCACTGCTTGAAAAAGATGTATCAAATTTTTAAAACACAAAGTATCAGACGGTTACATGGGTCTGATTTGCAGCGTGGCGGTATTCGGTGGGGGTCATGGAATAATGCTCGCGGAAGAGGCGGTTGAAGGTGGGACGGCTGGCGATGCCGCACTCCTCGGCGATGAGGCCCACAGGCTGGTCGGTGGTGGTGAGGAGCATGGCAGCGTGGTGGATGCGGTAGTGGTTGATGAAATCGGCGGGGGTCGTGTCGGCACACTCGTGCAGGGCGTCGTACACATATTTATAATTGGTGCCGACGAGGCGGGCCAGCGTCTCGTGGTTGGCGTCGGGGTCGGTGAAGACGGCAGGGTCTTCCATCAAGGCGCAGAGCCGTTTGTAGAGTTGCGCGTTGAAAGTCGAGGGTTGAGCGTCGGCTTCCGCACCCGCAGTGTCCTCCTCGTCCTGCTCTTCATGCTTCTCTTGCTCATGGTACAGCTGGTAGAGCCTGCGGTTCTTCTCGGTGAGAAGGCGGTTGTCGCGGTGTACGCGCCAGAGGATGAAGGCCGTCAGCAGGAGCAGCAGCAGGGTCCCGACGGCGATGATGCGGTAGGTGCGTGCCTCCGACTCCTTCTGCTGGCGGGCCAAACGCTCTTCCTGCAGGTGATAGACGGTGGCCAGTTCGTTGAGTTGTCCACGTTGGTTGTAGTATTCAAGGCTGTCGTGGATGACGGAGGCCCGTTGGGTGTAGTGGAGGGCATCGGCGTAGCGGCCACGCATCTCGGCGGCGGCGCTGCGCAGTTGCAGTCCGGTGTAGTAGTTGGCATTGAGGGTGTCGCCCCGCGCTATCATCTCGGCGTCGATGCGGTCTATAGCCTGGTCGAAGCGGTCGAACTGCCCCAAACGGTGATAGGCGCTGACTAACATCATGTCGCAGTCGGGCGACTGGCTCCACCGCGTGCGAAACACAGCCTCCTCGGCCTCAAGGCCCTTGGCAATGTTGCCCTGCTCGGCGTAGGCAATGGTGAGGAAGGCTAATGTCTGGCCTTGGGCGAAGTCGACAAACTCGGCAGGGTCGAAGCCCTCCCTCTCAATGCTGAAACGCTCGGGGTGCTGCTCCAACTCGTCGTAGCGGCTGAGCATGGCCTCGCAAACGGACACCATCTCGGCGAATCGGCCGTTGTCGTTCAGTATGTGGAGCAGGTTCTTTGATGCGCTGTGATAGGACGTTACGCCGTCGAAGTTGTTCATCTGGCGCAGTTCCTCGATGACGCCCTGCAAGCGGTCGATGCCTTCGTCGGTGTGGCCGGTCAAGGCCTGGGCATGAGCGATATAGCCCTCCATCTTGCCCACGACGTGGTAGCGTCCGGAGGCGTGGGCAAGGCGCGAAGCCTCGGTGGCGTAACGGATGACGGCGGCGTAGTTGCACGACGACTTTTCGATACTTGCCAGCAGGATATAGGTCTGTTCGAGGGTGAGGGTGTCAGCGAGTGCTTCCTTGCGTTCTATCAAGTCGAGGCAGGTCTGGCGGGCCAAGGGCGTGTTGTCCAAGCCGCCGTACTGTGTCACGGCCTTGAGATACTCGGCGCGTGGCCACGAGAGGTTGCCGACGATGACGGCGGAGTCGATGATGGATAGTGCCCGCTCCGGCTCAGTGAGGTGGATGCTCATGGCTGTGGCCTCGGTGTATTCGGAGTCAGAACAGGCGGCATCGTCCGCGCCCCCTGAAGCACATCCCACAACCGCCATCGTGGCTGCTAACAAAAGGATATATAGCAAGTTCCTCATGTCCACACTCTTGTTCTTTCTGGGGCAAAAGTAGGGAAAAATTACTTTTACGCAGGAAAAAATGTTTATTAATTCAGATATCTACGGCGTTTTTGGAGCGGGAGGGTTGAATTACTTGATTATCCCCAACTTGGCGAATTTCAGCATGAGCATCTTCACGCCGGCAGTGTCGAATTGGACGGAAGCCTTCTTGTTCGCTCCTGCGCCCTCGATACTCAAAATGGTGCCTGCGCCGAACTTTTGGTGCATTACCCTCATACCTTCTTGCAAAAGGTCGGGATTGGAAGGCTCAAAGTTTTGTGGCACAGTGGGTTGGTTGAAACTCGGCTTCGTAAACGAAGGTGTTTCTTCTAATTTGCGGAAATCATGTTCGCTGAACCTGCCGAAAGACCTGCCGCCCATCGGAGAAGTGCCTCTGAACGAGGCCTTTTGCGTCTGCTCGATGAGGTTGGCATCGATTTCGTCCACAAAACGCGAACGCTCGCTGAGGGTAAGGTTGCCGTAGCGGTAGCGTTGCTCGGCGTAACTCAGGGTGAGTTTGGTCATGGCGCGGGTGATGGCCACGTAGAACAGGCGGCGCTCCTCTTCCAATTCTTCGCGGGTGCTGAGGCTGAGGATGCCCGGGAAAAGGTTCTCTTCCATACCGACGACATACACGTACGGGAACTCCAAGCCCTTCGCGCTATGTATGGTCATCAGGCTGACGTAGTCGTTGTCGCCGTCGTCTTTCTTCATTTCGCTGTCGGTGAGCAGGGCCACGTCTTCCATGAACTGCACCAAGTCAACGCGGGCGGTCTCGCCTGTGGTCTCGTCCACTTGGCGGTCGCTGAACTCCATGATGGCGTTGAGCAACTCCTCCACGTTCTCGACCCTCGAAACGCCTTCTGGTGTGTCGTCTTCTTTCAGCACCTTTATTAATCCTATGGTGTTGGTGATGTGCTTGGCCAACTCGAAGGCGTTCATCTTGGCTTGCAGGCTCTGGAAACTCTTGATCATCACCATGAAGTCGCGGAACTTGTTGACCGTGCCCATGTTGAAGTCTTGCGGAAACACGTTGTTTTCCATGCACTTCCAGATGCTCGTGCGTTGCTCGTTGGCGACGACCATCATGCGCTCGATGCTGGTCTTGCCGATGCCTCGGGCAGGGTAGTTGATGATGCGCAACAGCGCCTGCTCGTCCTCGGGATTGATGACGACGCGGAAATAGGCCAGCAGGTCCTTGATTTCCTTGCGGTCGTAAAACGAGAGGCCGCCGTAGATTTTATAAGGAATGTTCTGTTTGCGCAGGGCTTCTTCCATCGAGCGGCTTTGGGCGTTGGTGCGGTAGAGGATGGCGAAATCCTTGTTGGCGAGGTGACGCGTCATCTTGTAGCCGAAAATGCTGTTGGCCACCATCGTGCCTTCCTCGGTGTCGCTGTTGGCGTGGATGAGGCTTATCAGTTCGCCCTTCTCCTTGTCGCTCCACACCTTTTTCTTGATTTGGTCCTTGTTGTGCGCGATGACGGCGTTCGAGGCATTGACGATGTTTTGGGTGGAACGGTAGTTTTGTTCCAACCTAATCAGCTTATAATCAGGGTAGTCGTTCTTGAAGTTGAGGATGTTCTGGATGTTGGCGCCACGGAAGGCGTAGATGCTTTGGGCATCGTCGCCGACCACACAAAGGTTCTCGAACAGGGCCGCGATGCGCTTCACGATGAGGTATTGGGCGTAGTTGGTGTCCTGGTACTCGTCTACGAGGATGAACTTGAAGTGATTCTGGTATTTGTAAAGCACATCGGGGTTATCGCGCAGTAATACATTCGTAAAATACAGAATATCATCGAAATCCATGGCGTTGGCGCGGTGGAGTCGGTCGTTGTAGAGCTTGAACAACTGCGCGATAAGCGGCTTGTTCGACTTGCGGTCGGTCTCTTGGATGTCGGGGTCGTTGGCGTAGTCTTCGGGCGAGTAGAGGCTTGATTTGGCTGCCGAAATGCGCGACAGCACTTGTTTGGCGGGATAGACCTTGGTGTCTAATTGCAAGTCCTTCAGTATCTGAGTGATGAGTGCCTTTGAGTCGTCGGTGTCGTAAATCGAGAAATTGGCCGTGAAGCCGATTTTCTCAGCTTCGATGCGCAAAATCCTCGCAAAAATGGAGTGGAAGGTGCCCATCCAAACATTGCGCGCGTCGCTGGCGTTGACGAGTTGCATAATGCGTTCCTTCATCTCGCGGGCGGCCTTGTTGGTGAAGGTGAGGGCCATGATGCTGAACGGGTCCACGCCTTCTTGGATCATGTAGGCGACGCGGTAGGTGAGGGCGCGGGTCTTGCCCGAACCTGCTCCGGCAATCACCATCACGGGGCCTTCTATAGTCGTAACGGCCTCTCTTTGAGGCTCGTTTAGGTCTTTTAATAGATCAATCATTGGTGGTTAGTTTGGGTGCAAAAATCATACGCCATAACGCTCACAGATGGATGAGTGGCTCACAAAGCGTCCGTTTTGATAGTCGGCTTCGGCTTCCCGAAGCGACATTTCCATCTGCTCATAAGTGTAAGCACATGGTAATGGTGTTCCGCTGAGAATGGCCACCGCTTCAGCAAGCAGTTCTTCGCTTTCAGTCTGAGAAACAAGTGTTGTCGCTCGTTGGCGCAAAGCCACAAGAGCATCAAAATCCTTTGAATGAAATCTTTCTTGAACAGTTTCCATTTCGTTGTGCTTTTATTGCGGCAAAAATAACAAAAAATCAGAAAGGCGACTCAATAAAAAGAGCCGCCTTTCTGATTTTTTTGCGTCTTAATATCCATATTTACCTGATGACGGTGACGCGCTTGACGCCGCTGCCGTTCTCAGTATAAATGCGGATCAAGAAGATACCCGCACCGAATTGGCCCATGTTGAACGTTTTGGAATCGGAGTTCACCTCGACATCATAGACCACCTGGCCAATTTCGTTGACTACCAAGAGGCGTTGCATGGCTTCGGCCTCGATGGTAATGTTTCCGTTAGTCGGGTTGGGGAAGAGGTTGGCCTTCACACCAAATTCGCTTACGTCGGTGGAGTTCTTCACATTGATGTTAAAAGAACTTGGACCATTATTGCAGTCGGAAACGGGCGTTGCGGTCAGTGTGGCTTCGCCTTTGTAGGTGTCGCTCCATGTCACCATTACCGACTCGCCGTCGTTGGCGGGTGTCAATGTGCCGGCTTCTTCAGGCTCGATGCTAAAACTAACCATCACATCGTTGGCAATGATGTAAGTGCTTGAAGGCGTGAGGCGTACGTCAAGGTCGTTGTCACCGCTGATTTCGGGCACTTCGGCGCGAGGTGTCACATTGAGGTTGATGGGACTGACCACATAATTGCTGCATCCATTGGCGTCTTCGACCGACGTCACAACGACAGTGGAGCTTTCATTCGGGGTGAGGTTGAGCGTATAAGTGTCACTCTCCGAAGTGAAGTCATCAGCTTCGGAGAGATATACCTTGAACGGAGCCGTACCCGTGAAATTGAACTCGATGTCAACACTTTCGCCTTCGCAGATGCTTTCGGGAACTTGGCCGATTGTGACTGTTGGGGTAGGATTCACAGTGACGGTGAAGGTGAGTTCGCCATCAGCAAAGAGGGTTTGACATGCGTAGCTGTATATGGCATTGATGTTGTGGACAGTGGTGCCCACTGCAGGAATGCCCAAATCAAGTGTTGTGGCATCTTCTGTGAGTTCATATTCAACGCCATCCAAGACCAATGTGAAATCAGATTCGTTAGGGTTGTTGCTTGGGACGAATCCTTCGAGACTGAATGACATGATGGCATTTTCGCCTTCGCAGAGTTCAAGGGCGTTAGAGACCAGATTGATTTGAGGCATCGGGTTCCATTCAATGTAATATTCATGGGAGACTGGGCCACAAATTTCTGAATAGACAGTAGGAAGGAGCGTTACACTGCCTGCCGCAATGTCTTCGGCACTTGGCGTGTAGGTGGTCGTCATTTCATTGGGGTCAGCAAACTCGCCACTTCCTAACGTTGTCCATACGAAAGAGGTGTAATCACCTGAAACTACATCGACTGCTACAATTTGAGGTTCTTGTATGGCGCAATAATGGTTTCCACCAAGGCTTGGCCAAATTACGACATGCTTTGTGATGAACACTGTCATCTCGTCGGTGATGGAATGGCCTTCGCCGCTAATGGCGAGGGTCAACGTGGCAGCGCCGTTTTCAATGTCTTGTGTTCCAGGGGTATAAATCGGCGTGGCAATGGTGGCATCATTGAAGGTGCCGTCGCCGGAGGTTGTCCATTGCAACGCGTTATAGTTGATGGCATAACCCACAATCTGGGCCTCGTCGTCTTCGCAGATGGTTACGTCGTAACCGGCAGTTCCAGCCATCACGCGGGCGGCGGGTAGGCTGATGAAGTCAATCCAGGCGCAGTCGCTGCCGCTGGATAGGTAATTGTCTTTGGTGTAGCTCCATTTGTAGGTGTGTGTCCCTTGGCTGACGGCGTATGCAACTTTAACCCAACCTACCGTGCCCGACCAGTTGCCCTTTTCTTGGCCATCGATATAGAAATGTAGCTTGTCGTAGCCAGCCTCCGACGACACCTTATAATAGAAGGAGATACTGTCGTTTGAGCCAGCCTCGTGGGTCAGTAGCAGGGTAGAGCTGGCGTTATTGCCGATGTTGCCCGATTTAGCGCAGTATTGGCCTTCGTAGGCATTTTCAGAGTCGATTCTCCAAGGCGTGTTTTGCTGGCTCCAACCTTGGCCGAACGTGCCGCTTTCAAAGTCCTCTATGATTAGGCCGACTTTAGCTGTATAATCCTTCTGCTCAATGTATTGGCCTGAAGTCACAGTGAGAAGGAAAGGGCAATTGTAGCCGACGGGGGTGCCTTCGGCGATGCTGATGTCGAAGGCGGCCATTTGGGTTTCACCGACGTTCAGGCTTTCAAAGCTGACGCTGTTGTCCGTGAGAGTGATGTAAGGCGAAAGCAATTGCAAAGTGACTACGGTGAGGGCGGCATCGGTATGGCCTTCGTTTTCGATGGGGAAACTAATCGTGGCGGTCTCGCCGGCATCCAAGAGACCATTGCCGTTGCCCTCAATTTCGTTAACAGCCATGTTGCCCAAGCTGAAGACAGGTGCGTATGCTTTTATAGCGAAGTTACTGACGAAGTTGTCTTCGCCGTTGATTACAGTGATGGTGAAACGGTTGCTTGTATTGTCGGGTACGTTGTCAGCCACGGTGAACGAGAAGGCGTTTTCAAGGGTTTGCGTGCCATTAGGCTCAATGCCTTCGTATTGGGCGATTCCGTTGGTGATGGTGATGTATTCCGAGTCGGTCTCAAGCAAAGCTTCGAAGGCTTCCATCGGGTCGTTGCCGACGTTTTTCAAAGTGATGTCGAGGTCGATTGTTTCGCCAAAGTCGAGCTGGTTGTTGTCGTTCTGGTCGTGGATGACCTTGCCGTCGTAGACGATATACGGCCCTTCGGCGGGAATGACGCTCATGACGGCTTCATAGCGGAGGTAGTTTTGACCCGTCACGACAAGGTTGACTTCAGTCGGAGGGGCTTGCTGCTCAAATTGGATGCTTTGCGGATCGCCGGTGGCTTGGGTGACGGCGAGGATGTCCCAGCCGCCTTCGTTGTTTTCCTTCACCAAGCTGATCATACAACCTGCAGGGGCAGTGATGGTGATTTCTTCCATAGAGGCCAAGATGACTTCAGGATGGGTAACTTCCATCACCTGAGGTACTTGCGTGTAGATACGCAGGAAGGCGTCGCAGTGGGCGGTAAACATGGTATAGGTGATGCCCTTGTCTTCGGTGTTGTAAGGCCACGAACTTTGGGCAAGGAAGTATTTGCCAGCTACGTTGCCGAAAGCGGGCATCCAATTGCCGCTGTTGTCGGCGTATGGGCCGTAATTGGGCATGAAAGCTCCATCGAAGAGGTCATAGACACCCCAGACGAAGACATCGTTGACGAAAGAGTAGGAGACTTGGGTTGGGCAAAGGATGCCAACGGCACCAGCGTTCTGGCCGTTGTAGGTGTGGCGCATCCATGCTTCCGCGAAACAATCGGAGTTGTAGTTGAACATGCCCGTAGAGCAGTTGATGGACATGACAAAAGGTAACTTTCCGACGTTGTTCATCTGGTAGACGTGACTGTTGCGTACTGCGGGTTCACCCCAGCCGGTCTCCAAACCGTGGTCGCGGTGTTGGATCCAGAAAGAGCCTTCGTTGACAGCCTGTACCACTTGTTGGGGTGTACCGCCGGTCCAGCCGCCAAGATCTGCAGGAGATTGGGGAATGTAATTCGTACCATTGGGGCCGAAGTAGTTAACCACAAGATTGGTGTTTTGGGCCGAAGACCAACTGTTTTCGGGTTCTCCATCATAGATACAGTTGATACGATTGGTGTCGTAGCCGTGGTTGCGCATATAGCCACCAAACACTTCGGAGCAAAGTTGGAACCAGCGTTCGGTCTGCCAGCCCAAAGCAGTGACAGGTCGGGTGTAGAAGTCGGGATCCATATTGGGATTGGTATACTCGTATTCGATTTGCTTGCCGACAAAGACGGGCAACTCATTGGCATTCTGTGCTACAAGGCGTGAGAAGACCATGTCGGGGAGGTTGTCGCCTGAGGGGTCGGCATACCGATTGTCGGTAATGCATGTGCCTTCGTATGAGTGTGGAACGGTCTCGGCGGGGATGAACTGACCCAAATTGGTGCCGTGGTCACCTAACAGACAGACCGCCACGGGAGCGATTTCCCAAGTATTATATGCGTTGTGGAACCATGCCTTGATTTGGTTGGTGCTGTTGGCGGGCATCTCGTCCAAACGGTAGACTTTGGTGAGGATGCCTTGTCGGGTGCGGTATTCTTTCAGTTGGTTGGCATACTCAGACCAAGCGTCATTGTTTGGCGTGATGATGAGGTATTCGGCGCCGTTGGCATCGTCGCGGAGCCATTGCTGCATACGGGCTTCATAGTCGATGACGGGCAATTGGTCGTAGTTCATCAGCTCGGCGGCGAGGATGGGGTCCCAATAGGGTGAACGCAAACGATCATCGCCGAAATGACCGTTTCCGCCTTCAAACTCGATGGTCAGTTCGATGTTGGTGTACACAATCAAGTCTTTCGTGACAGGATTGTATTGGAAAGGCGAAATGGTTACGGTAACCGACTCAATGCCACGGATATACGATTCGCCAATGGTAAATGGCTCTGCTGGATAATAGGCGTTTTTGCCGTAAACGGCCATGTCCTTCACATAGTTCATGTCAGGCTCTTCGTTCTCCGTTTGAATGCGAAGGGCAGGAGCGATGTTCACGTTGTGAAGGGTTTCGCTTTCCGTGCTGACCACGTGCAAAGTGGCTGTAGCGCCTTGTGGAATAGCCATCATGCGGCTCTCCACAGGGAGGTTGGGGCAACCCGCAGCATTGGGTAGGCTGATGGCCGAGATGCTGATTTCCGTCATTTCTTCGCCACGGTAGTTGAGCTGGCTCAAGGTCATTTGGCCGAGGTTGTAGCTGATGTGCAGACCGTTGCGGGTCTTTTCAGTCAGGTTGAAACCTTGCTTCCCCTTGATGGGATAGGTAAAGGTTTGTGCCATTGTGAGGTTGGCCACAAAAGCCAGTATCACAATGGCAATGATTATTGGTAATGGTTTTTTCATGAAATAAGCTCTTTTGGTTGATGTTTTTATTCGATGATGACTTTTTTCGCTATGGTGCCCTCCTTGGATGTGGCGACAAAGAAATAAATGCCTGCCGAAGGATGTTTTAAATTATACTGCAAGATGTTGATTCCCAAATCATTAATAGTTTCAATTTGGTCGATAAGGGAACCTTTCATGTCATAGATCTTAATGTTGACCTTGCCTGTCAAATGGTCAAGATGTAGCTCCATTTGACCGTCGTTGGGGTTGGGTACAATGCTGAAGTCGGGTCTGACGTTGCTCTGTTCATCAAGGTCGAGGAATGACGATTTGAGGTAAAACACGGTTGTCAGCGTGTCGCAAGGGTTAAAGACTTTTGCGCTCAGCAAAACGAGCGAATCGGAACGCTCAGCGATATAAACTCGGCAATACTGTCGATCGGGTTCGTCTTCTTTGGAGAAAGGCTCAATCATCCATGATGGTTTGGTAATATGCCATACGCAAGAATCCCAATTGTTGATGTGTCCAAGAGTGTCCTCAACGAAAAATTCATACTGGAAAGAGAAAAACTCGGTGTTGGTAACCACGGCAATGGTGTCACCATTGATGATCGCATGGTTATTGGTGCATCTGATTTCGGGTGCAGGGGTATAGCTGAGGTCCAGGTAAAGGTGAATGATGCTGTCGCAGCCTAATGCAGTGGTCAATGTATCTGTGTAATATCCTGATGTTGTGTATGTTGTGTCGTTCCAAGGATAGAGATCACAAGTTGAAACTTGGAGAGGGGGAGTGTCGATGGCATTGTCTTTTATCAGGTGGCAGACCACAGTACTGTCGCAGCCATTGTAGGTTTCGAAATGCTGTGTGTAATCTCCTGATTCAGTATATATTTGCCCATTCCAAATGAAGGAATTGCAGGTAATAGTGTCAAATTCTACATGTTGAGGAAGTCCCATGGTAAGGTGCAGTGTGACAATACTGTCGCAGCCGCTTGGCGCAATATAATGCCAAGTATAGTCGCCGTCGTGGTCATAGGGGCGGTCGTCCCAAATGTAAACGGGCTCACAGCAATGTACGCTGAATTCATGAGTGATTTGCTCGGCGACAGTAAGCGTCAGCATGATGATACTGTCGCAGCCGTGGACGGATTGCAGCTCAAGTGTCTCATTATAGATGCCAGCATGGTCGTACTCGAAGCTGAATCCGTGGCTGTTGTAGATGGCAGCTCCTCCTGTCCAACAACGGCTGTCGATAATGGGTTCATAGGTGGTTGGCCACGCTGTGATGTAAACGAGCAGACTGTCAGAGCAGACAGGGTTGGTGGGGTTGTCTTGTAGTACGCCTAGGATGGTGTCATTGGTAATCAGCACATTTTCAACGCCATGGCCTGAATAATAGCTGCCTATGCAGACGGCATCATATTGGCTTTCAGCATATTTTTGTGTTACGTCAATGTAGAAAGCTAATGTGTCGCTAGCTGAGGAAATACAACCGCCCGCATCGGCGTTGACGACAAGTGTAGGATGATAGATCCGTTTGTCGTGATAGGTGTGGGTCGCTGGGTTTTGGTGGCTGGTCTGGCCGTCGCCAAAGTCCCAGGTGACTTGATAGTTTGGGTAGTTGATCTCGGCGAAGAAGGTGACAGGCTCTTCGGTGCAATATGTGTAAGTGTCGTCAAGTTGCACCGATTGGTCGTTGATGACGAGTGTTGCAACGAGGTTATCAGCTTTTGAGCCGACCAGATAAGCGTAGCCTTTGGCGTGGCCGAAGCCGTACACATGGGCGTTGAAACCGTTGGCGCACGAAAGGTGGTGAACATCATGCTCGATTTCCTTTCTGACATAGCTGTATTCCGAATTGCCTTCTACACGACTGAAAACCAGAGGTGAGAGAAGCTCTCCGTCAAGATAGACGCTGTTGATGTCTTCGGTCTCGACGACGATGTTCACGTAATGGTTGTCGAGTGTGGCGTTATCGGCGTTGAAGGTGGTGAAAGTGATTTCGTCGATGCGTTGCTCGATGGGGGCAATCCACACCATTGATGGGTCGCCCGACTGGTCATTATTGTCATACGAAGTGTTGTAGAGGAACACGGCAGCAGGGTAGGTCGATTCCAGAAAGCATGAGGACTCGGTACTATTCAGGACAAAAATGTACGACTCGCCGATACCAAGCGTGGTCAAAATCTCGCCGTTTTTGCGGATGACGTTGTCGTTAGCCGAGGAGGTGATTTTCACGTAGTCGTCATTGCGGCCGTACGATCCAGTCACAACGAAATTCTTGCCCCAAGCTTGTAGGGGCATGGCTTGCTCAAATACAAGGTCGCGGCTAGAGCGGCTGTTGGGAATGGCGGTCAGTGTGTTGCCATTGAAAACAGCGATTTTTTTGCAGTCACTGGAAGTCACCCGAGTGCCGCTTAAATCTCTCGCATTGCCGTAATAAGTAGAGCGGAACTGATAGACCTCTCCAGCATCCAGGGTGATGCTGAATTCCTCACCGGCTGGATGTTGGCCTGTGACTGAATTGGCGGTTGGTGTGATGTTGATAATGGTTTCGTCTTCAGTGGCAACAATCAAAAATGCACTTGTGAGATATTGTTCAAATTCAGTGCTCCATCCGGTGTAGGTGGACTGGTCGTAGCTTTGGATGATGTAATCATCGGCAAGAGCTTGAATGGGAAGGACGTATGATGCATCGAACGACAAATTGGCGATGTTGGTACAAAACACGGATATGGTATCGTCGGCAACGATGCGTAAACCTTTGCCTACAATTTGCTCTACTTCGCTGGTCTCCATGTAGGATTGCGACTCAAGATTGCTGATGGTGGTGATGTTGTTGGCCCTTACGGTGAAATCCTGCGACCAACCTGTGTTGGGGTTCTCGATGATGCCTGAACAGTCGCGCTTACCGCTGACAAGTACTTGGGTAAGCACCCAGTTTCCATCGTTGGTCTTGTAACCGTTGCCCATGAAAGAAACCCAGAACTCTGTGCCTTGGGTGGAAATGTCCTGTGAAAAAGCAGAAGGCAGGGCGATGAAGCAAACAATGAACAATGTTAGTAATAATCGGATATGTTTCATGGCGATATGTTTTTCTATAGACGACCAACAATCCATGCTCTGCATGGAAACGCTTCGCGCTCCCAGCAATCGTATTTCCCTCAAACTCACAACTCCTAACTGATAACTTTCAACTGAAACTCACAACTCAATCGTATTCTCCCCAACTCATGCAAGCTCCTTTCAGCTGTTTCTTGATGGGCAGCATAAGAGTGAGTGTGGCTTGGGCGTCGGCGCTATGACGCAGGTAATTGAACTCGTTGTTGACAACTTCTCCTTTTTTGAAGGTCGAAATGCCGTTCATGTTGGCCGATATGTCGAACTTCATCAGGAAGTAGTAATTGTTCACGTTGATTCTGAAGAGGGAACCTACGCCAGCCGTGAGACCTACGTTAAGGCTCTGATAGGTGGCTTGGTTGAATTCCACCGTATTGCTACTGAAGGGATGGGAGGGTAGTGGGTCGCCGTTGGAATCAGTATATAAGGCTGTATGGGTCATTTGAGCTAAGGAGTCGGGCAGCACATAGGAAACCCGTGGTGCAACGTAAACGTAAGGGATGATGTTCTGTTTGGAGGCCAACCCGATGTAGTAGGTAACGGGTATGTAGGCCTCAATAGTGTGGTACTTGGCCTTGAAGGTTTTCTCAATCTTCCCATAGAGGATGCTGTTATCAAAGTCGTCCCAAGTATAGGGGAAATGTTCATCCTTAAAACCCAAATGCACGCTGTGTTGCGCGTAGACAATGTTCAGTCCTACCGAGAGATTTCTTTTCACCATGCGTTCCACGGCGATGCCACCGAAGTAGCCCAAACTATGGGGTATGGTGTCGAAAATCTTGTAGTTTTTCAGGTACCAGTCGGAAGCCTTTGGACTGTGGAAGTGGAACCATGTGGTGAGATTGCCGCCGCCAAGTATGCCGACGTTCCACTTCGCATTGCTTGACTCTATCCGGTCGCGTGGCGAGGTGATGGGCTTTTTGAACTGTTTGTTCTTTTGCGCTGTGGCGGTGATGGCAAACAAAAAGAAAACTGCGACGAAAATGATTCGTACTGCTATGGATGAATGGTGTCTCATTGGCTTATGAATAATGATGAAAAGATTGATGATAAAGAATGTGGTTGTTAAAATGAAGTGTAACGGAAATAGTTGTTTGGATAATCGTAGATAAATATGTCGTGTTTTGCAGGAAGGAAGTGAAGCAGACCTATTCTCGGTGATTGCTCACTATATCCTTCGACGCACATTCCCATACGGAAGTCGGCTATGCCTTGTGGGGTTACCCGACCCGTGATGATAATGCTTTCTTCTCTATGTACATTGTAGTCGCTGATATAACTTGACAATGATTCGTCTGGCTCCATTCGCTTTTTGCAGGTTTGGCGATAATAGATGGTGAATCCATCTCCGTCACCCATGATGTAGATATTATCGTTCGCGGTGCCGTTTTCATACATGTAGTAGCCCAAGCCGTATGAAATGTCTCCATAAGAGCGTTCATAAAGGCAGGAATCGGCGATGCCTCGGTGCTGACCGTAGTATCGGTAAGTGAATTTGTTTGAGAAATACTGCGAGTCTAAAAGGAAATAAGTGGTCGTAGTGTCATCGATATTGTGGACGAATCGTGCCAATCGAATGCTGTCAGCATAGAAACAGGTGTCGATTCTGGGTGGGTTGTCACCGAAATGGAGATAAGGCCCCATGATGGCAATCAATTCGTCGGGCATCACTTCGTCGATACTGGGTATTACCTGAAGGGCGTAGTCCAATCCGAAACGAGCCTCGAATTGACTGGTCTGCATTCCATTTTCTACCTTGAATCCGTATGAAGGCTTGGTCGACACTTTCTTGCCATCTTGCAACCAATTAATAAAGGTATAGCCATTGGTGGCTGTGGCAGTCAAAACGAGCGAGTCGCCCAAAGTCAGAATTTCAGGCCAGGGATTAACGAGCACACGGTAAACGGTGTCAGGCAATTTCACCACTCGTTCAAGAGTAATGGTGTTTGTACCAGTTGCACCTTGGACAGGGTTGGCTATAGCGGAAAAGTGGTCACTTGGGGTCACTTTGGTGCATGAGGCGCAAAAGAGAACCGTGAGGCTGGAAAGAAACAAAAAACGAAATGCTTTATTCATCGATTGAAATGGTTTTTAAGGTTATTGAATGATGATAACTTTCTTGGTGAATACTCGGTTGTCGTTGGAAAAGACGAAGAAATAGATGCCTTGGGCGTTCCACTTCAGAGTGTAGTCGTATATGTAACGGCTTGTGTTGCTGTAGGCTTCAAAAGCATCAACTTGGTTGCCAGTCATGTCGAACACGCGGATGTTGGTGCGGCCTTCCATGTTCTTAAAGTCGATGCGCATCTGTCCATTGTTGGGGTTAGGCACGATGCTGACGTCTGCCTCCGCCTTGTTGTGTTCGTCAACGTCAATAAAGGATGATTTGAGGAAGAAACGTCTTGTCTCGCTGTTGCAGTCATTTTTTGCGGTGGCGGTAAGCATGACATAATTGTCCTCGTGGTCAGCCACATAGACCAGACAATGGCTGTGGTATTTGCCGTTAACAATTTCCGGAATGGGGTCAAATTCAATGCTCCACGAAGGTTTACTGATAGTCCAGATGCAAGAGTCCCAAACGCTTTCGTTATGGACGGATTCTTCAACGTGGAAGTCGTATTGGAAGGAGAAGAATTCGGTGTTGGTGATCACAGCGATGGTGTCGCCGAAAACGACAGCGTTTTCTTCTTGGCAAAGGATACTGCTTGGTTGAGGGGTATAGCGCATATTGTTTACTTTTACCCTCAGGGCGCTGTCGCAGCCGTGGGTGGTTTCACCGTCAGTGAAGGTGTACGTCCCACTTTCTTTCAGGCTATGGATGGTTCCAAACCAATTGAACGAGATGGAGTCGCACTCGTTGTCAAAGGAGATGAGGCCTGTGGTATCAGCGTGGTATACCGTGAGGTTCAGTCTGACGATGCTGTCGCAGCCGTGTTGGTTTAAGTAAGTCCTATGATAAACGCTAGAAGTAGTATAATAAGAGCCTTGATGGTCGGTTTCGATGATTTCATGCCCTTGGGGGTCCCAGAAGAATTGGTCGCAGGCGGTTTGGAAGATCTCGTTTTCATTTTTGGGATGCACGATGATGCTCACATTGACGATTTGAGTGGTAAGGCCATCGCCGACAGAGCAGGTAAAGGTGGTCGTCCCGACAGGTGGCGTGGCCACGGGGTTCTGTATGGTGGGATTGTTGAGCAAGTTGGTGGGTGTCCAGCTATACGTGTAGATGCCAGTACCGTTTTGGGGTAGGGCATGGAGCGTTGTGGAACCGTCTTCGCAGATTTCATACTGGTCGGCAGTAGCTGTGGCGGTCAGGTTGGAACCAGCCATGTTGACGGTCGCCTGTGCCGTGCTGGTGCAGCCGCCTTGCGTGTTGGTGATGGTTACGGTGAAAACTTGTGTCTCTTGGATGGGGACGGTCTGAGTGGTTTGGCTGTTGGGATTGAGCACCATGTTGGCAGGCTCCCAATGGAAAGTGAAGTTGCCGGGCGTGTCCACGATGGCAGTGAGTGTGGCTGTACCGCCGTAGATGACCGAACTGGGACTAACCGAAGTGGTGGCTACAGGGATGGCGTAAACAGGCACGGTCTGCGTGATTTCGTTAGTACATCTGCCGCCGCCGGTCTCCACGAAATGGGTCACTTGATATTCTCCTGCAGAGGCGTAGGTGTGGGTCGCGTTTGGCCCTTCGGCGGTTGTGCCATCGCCGAAATCCCAATAGTAGTGCGTAATTTCGTAGCCTGCTGGCTCTGTTTCGGCTGTGCTGGTAAATTGGGTAGGATTGCCTTCACAAACGGAGGTGTAATCAAAGTCAGCGACAGGTTGGGCGTAGATGACAACCTCAGTGTTGGCCGTAACGGATTGGCTACCTACTATAGTGGTGCATGTATAGGTGCCAGCCATGTCCATGGTGCAATTCGGCAAAGTGGGATTCTGCTGGTTAGAAGTGAATCCGTTGGGGCCTGTCCACTCGTATGTCGCGCTGTTTTGCTCATTGACGGTCAGTTGGATGGTCTCGCCTACACAATAGGGACCACCATTGCTCACAATACCAGGCATGATACCACAGTCGGTCTCACCGTCACCGTCGTATTTTTGGAAAGTAATGTAACCATCGCTACCGCTATAGTTGGTGATAAGAAGGATGTAGTATTGTCCTACTTGTCCGTTCACAACATGAGCATACTCATAATGCCGTGCATCAAAACTACAGTCATGAAGGTTGCCAGAAGGATAGAAATTGGCATTTGACGTGTTGTTAGGGCAATTGTCGCAATCTGCAGACAACAAACCTTCTTGCCCTGCTTCTGTCGGACAGGGTTCAGTCTGGTTGTTGAAAGGCCCCCAAAGCGCGAAGTCGACATCGAAGGATGCTTCAATCAAAATGGTAATGTTGCCTGCAACGCCAATTCTCATATAGTACCAAAAAGAATGCTTGTTTGTGGGAGAGGTTCCTAAGCATCCGTAGTTTGGCCCTGACCATGAAAAGCCGCTATTGAGAGCAGGGAAATTATAAACATCAGAAGTGCAGAATGGTTCTGCATCCATGCAATGATTGGCACGGTCAAGATGGTCGGAAATCAAGAAGTTATAGTATGTGCTACTTATATTGTGCGCCCATGATTTATAGATTTCGGCGAATTCCTCTTTTGGTAAGGATGACGCTTCTTCGTATTCTTCCCTCAAGGTCGTCCTAAGATAATCAAATTCGGCATAAATAGGGATGTCGGCGTTGTAGCTGTTGGGCCTGATAAACAATTCACCAGGATTTTCAGTTGGGTTACAAATCCAGATGTCGCTCGTGGCAAGAGCTGATGCTAACTGGACACGTTCTTCCACGTTTTCAATTCCAAAAACGTTGAAAAGGAATCCATTTTCATAATCCTTGTAATCCTGAGCCCAAATCCTTGCAGGGATTACCGACAATAATAGGACAAAGATGATTGTCTTAGAGAATCTTTTCATGGTATATTTTGGTTTTTATCGTGTTTCTATTACTAATGTTTATTGTATTTAGATAGTCCTAATCATCGGATGATGACGACTTTTTTGGTGAGCATTTGGTTGTTGTTTGAAATGACAAAGAAGTATATTCCATCGGCATGGTTTTTCATAGAGTAGACGTAGTTGTATTGACTTGAACTGACATTGGTTTCGAAGGTGTCAATTTGGTTGCCGATCATGTCGAACACCTTGACCGCAGTTCGGCCATGCATGTTCTCGAAGTCGATATGCATCTGTCCGTTGTTTGGGTTGGGCACGATGGTGACGTTGGCCGGGGCGTTGTCGTTGTCGTCGATGTCCAGGAAGGAGGACTTGAGGTAGAAGGTGTTCACTTTGGTACCGCAGTCGTTCTTCACGGTTGCCGTCAGGACGACGTGGTCGGGCTGGCGGTCGGCCACGAACACCTTGCACTGGCTGTAGTACCTGCCGTTGGCTATCGAGGGGACGGGGTTGAATTCGATGGTCCATGATGGCTTGCTGATGTTCCAGAGGCAGGAGTCCCAGACGCACTGGCTGTGTCCGGTCTCGGCGACGTAGAAGTTGTATTGGAAGGAGAAGAACTCCGTGTTGGTGACGACGGCGATGGTGTCACCGTACACCACGGCGTCGGCGTCCTGGCAGCGGATGCCGTTGGTTTGGGGCGTGTACTGCATGTTGTCGATGTAGTAGGTCTGCTCGCGGTAGCAGCCTTCGTCGGTGAGGCCCGTGAACATGTAGGAGGCGTTTTCGTAGAAGACGGTGTCTTGGCCGAACCAGGAGACGAGGACGTGGTCGCAGGAGTCGGAGAGGTGCATGCTTGGGAGCAGCGACTGGGTGTTGATGGTGAGGTGGAGCTGGTAGACCTGCTCGCAGGGGAAGGGGTAGAGGGAGACGGAGTGGTAGTAGTCTCCCGATTGGGTGAAGGTCTGTCCGGTCATGGGCCAGGTGTAGCTGTCGCAGGAGGTGACGTTCTCTACGCTCACCTCGGGGACCTGCTGGAAGTGGAGGTCGAGGCGGAAGATGCCGTCGCAGTTGTCGGTGGGCAGGGTGTCGGTGTAGAAGCCGGTCTCGGTGAAGGTGAAGTGGTAGCTGCCGATGGGGTTCCAGGTGTAGGAGTCGTCGCAGGTGTAGACGACCGTGGGTTCCGGGATGTAGTATTCGCTGACGGTGAGCAGGAGCCTGACCGTGCTGTCGCAGCCGTGGACGTCGGTGTCGACGTAAGTCACGTCGGCGTCCTCGTAATAGTTGACGCCGTAGAAGTTGTAGGGCAGCTGTTCGGGGCAGAGGCTGACCTCCTTGAGGGTGACCTCGTGTTCGGGCCATACGGTGAGGTTGAGCCTGACGATGCTGTCGCAGCCGTGAGCGCTTT
>CAMZEK010000041.1 GCA_947305795.1 uncultured Bacteroidales bacterium
TGGCCTTGGCAGGTATCGGAAGTTCAATCGGCACTTCGACGGCGGGCAACGCTGCCGAGGGCGGTCTCAAGAAACGTCCCGAGGCATCGGGCAATTTCATGGTGCTGTCGGCACTGCCGGCCACCCAGGGTATCTACGGCTTCGTGGCTTTCTTCATGCTGCTGAGCAAGATGCAGGCCGCTCCTGAAAACGGTCTCGTCATCTTCGGTGTGGGCCTTTGCGTGGGCTTGGTCTGCATGATTTCGGCCATCCGTCAAGGACAGGTTTGTGCCAACGGTATCGTCGGCGTGAGCCAAGGTCATGACGTGTTCACCAACACGCTGATCTATGCCGCTCTTCCTGAGTTCTACGCTATCTTGGGCCTTGTCGGCGCACTGATGGTGTAAACTGTAAAACAAACGGAAATTCTTTGTAGAGACGTGCCATGGCGCGTCTCTACGTTTTTACCACTTCCAGAGGTTGGCTCCTATGGTCCATTCGATGTAGTCGATCTTGGCGGCATGTACCTTCATTCCAACACCCGCGAAAAAAGTCTTGCTTTTTCCGAAATGGTAGTGGAACGAAAGCCGCTCGTAATACTTTTGGTAATGCAAGGGGAGGTATTCGGCGGGCTGCCAAATGTAATAGCCGAAGGAGAGGTGTCCGATGAAGTTGCCATAGCAAAGCTCGCCCGCAATGTAGGGTGCCAGGCTCAGGGTAAGATATGGATGGAACTCGTCAAGCGCGCCATGTGCCTCATATATGACTTTGTTCTCGCCTGTGTACATGAAGTCAATGCCGCCGCCGTAACGGAAACAAGGATGAAACGCTCTCGAATAGCCAATTTCGAAGGTGTTGCCTAGACAATAATGACCTAGCATAGTATTCGACTCGCGCACGCCGATGCCGTCCAATACATAGATGAGATTGTATTTCTCGAAAGGATAGTCTCGGTCACGATTCTCATTCGCACGGCCTTTTGGGAAATACCGGAAACCCGTTTGTGCACCCAAAATGTTGATGCCTTTGTTGGGTACCTTGAGGGCACCGTTGGAGGCGTGTGAGAACACGGCACGGACATAGAGGTCGAATTGCTCATTGAGTTTGAATACGGGGCCGAAGTCGAGGTTAAGGTGCACCGTAACGGGCGAACTCACGAGACGGTTGTGGCCTTTGGGCCAATAAGCCATGCCGATGCCCCAGGTATAGTCGAACTGAAACCTTGGCCTCTTGATGATATGGCCGTTGCAATAGCCGAACACGGCGTAGCTGTTGCCTAAATCGATGATTTTTTGGCTTTCTTCGTCGAAATAGTCCTTCATTGTGTGGTGCTCAAAGCGAAAGTCGATGCCGACAAGTGGATAGTTGAAGAACTTCTCCCAAGCCTTCGAGCCGTCGGTCTGCCAGCCGAGGCGGATGTCGGCGCCATAAACGGGATAGTCGGCATAGATGGGTAGGGGTAGGTGGTGGGCATAACGGAAGCCGGGCTCAAGATAGAGGCCTTGTGCCGACAATAGTGGTGCGGCGAAGGCAAAAAGTGCTATGAGCCACCATTTTTTCATGGAAGTATGGGTTTACAGGTCGTTTTTCATTTTTTCAATCATACGCCGTTCCTTCTTGGTTGGACGACCCGCACCGCGGTCGCGCCACTCGGCTTTGTAGGCGTGCATGAACTCGATGCGCTCGTATTCCTCCTTGGGCGTGAGGTCGTTGTAGACTTCAGGCACCTGTTTAGGTGGGACGCGGTTCTTGACCACGGTCTTCACTTCCACCACTTTGTGCAATTGTTCAATCTGCACTTGGATGACATCGCCCACTTTCACCTCACGCGAGGGCTTGACGGGGTTGTCGTCCACTTTCACCTTGCCGCCCTTGATGGCATCGGCAGCCAACGAGCGTGTTTTGAAGAGGCGCGCTGCCCACAGCCATTTGTCCATGCGGACGATGTTTTCTTCGTTGTTCATTTTTTTTGACTTCGGGACTTTGGGACTTCGGGACGCGGGACTATCCATGTCTCGTAGTCCCGCAGTCTCGTAGTCTCGTGTCAAGATACTACTTCTCCTTGAAAATCAACTGAATCGGCACACCGTTGAAGTCCCAAGTTTCGCGCAACTGGTTCTCCAAGAAGCGCTTGTAGGATTCCTTCACGTCCTTGGGCAGGTTGCAGAAGAAGACGAACTGGGGCGTGCGGCCTTTCAGTTGGGTGATGTACTTGATGCGCAGGAAACGTCCGCGCGAAGCCGTTTGCAGCGGCACGGAGTTGATGATTTCCAGCATCTTGTCGTTCAGTTCGCGCACGGGGATGCGGCGTTCGCGGTTCTCGTAGACCTTGTGTGCAGTCTCCAACACTTTATAGATGCGTTGCTTGTTGATGGCCGAGGTGAAAATGATGGGGTAGTCGGTGAAGGGTGCGGTGCGTTCGCGGATGAATCTTTCGTATTCCAAGTGTGTGTTGGAGTCCTTTTCGACCAGATCCCACTTGTTGACGACCATCACCAAGCCTTTTTTGTTGCGCTCGATGAGGCGAAGGATGTTCATGTCCTGGGCTTCGAAGCCGTTCTGTGCGTCGAGCATGAGGATGGCCACGTCGCAGTCCTCAATGGCGCGGACGGAGCGCAACACGGAGTAAAACTCGATGTCTTCTTCCACCTTGCTTTTCTTGCGCAATCCCGCGGTGTCGACAAGCATGAACTCCATACCGAAGGCGTTGTAGCGCGTGTAGTTGCTGTCGCGGGTGGTGCCAGCGATGTCAGTCACAATGTGGCGGTCGGTTCCGAGGAAGGCATTGATTAAGGACGACTTACCTACGTTGGGTCTTCCCACCACGGTGAAACGGGGCAGGTCGGTATTGAAATCGGTGGTGTCGGAGGGCAAAAGCTCGCAAATCTTGTCCAACAACTCACCTGTCCCTGTGCCTGTCATGGCGGAGATGGGCCAAGGCTCATCCAAGCCCAAGGCATAGAACTCACCCATCAGGGCTTCCTTGTTCGGTTCGTCTATCTTGTTGACGGTCAGGAGGACGGGCTTCTTCTGCTGACGCAGGATTTGGGCTACGTCTTCGTCCAAGACATGCAGTCCGTCGCGTCCATCGACCAAAAAGACGATGACATCGGCCTCGTCGATGGCTAAATCCACCTGCTTGCGGATTTCTTCTTCAAAGATGTCGTCCGACCCCACCACATAGCCGCCGGTGTCGATGACGGTGAATTCCTTTCCATTCCAGTCGCTCTTGCCGTAGTGCCTGTCGCGCGTCACGCCGCTCGTCTCTTCCACGATGGCCATGCGCTGCTTCAACAGACGGTTGAAAAGCGTCGATTTTCCCACATTGGGTCTCCCCACTATTGCTACAATGTTTGACATAATGCTTTGAGTTTGAAATCGGCTGCAAAGGTAGGGATTTGAGAGCAATTATAGAGGTTTGCGAAAGATTTTTGTCAAATTGTATCACTATTCAATTTATTTGTATTACTTTTGCAGTATAATTAACAACAATAATAAGACATTATGGAAACTACGATTCAAAGAAAGCAGACCTCTTTCCGCCTGAGAACCGACTTGCTGGATTTCATGAAAAAAGATGCCGAAAGAGAAAACAGGACGCTCAACAATTTCTTGGAAAGCCTTTTGCTGAACTATTATTACAATGAGCCCAATGAGGTCACCAAGGCTGCAATAGAAGAAGCAATGTCGGGGCATAACAGGAATAAGGTCTACACTGATGTTGACGAGATGTTTAACGATATTCTCAACGAAGAATGAAGACGCTGCAGCCCACTACGCAATACCGAAAGGATTTGAAGCGGTATAAGCATCAGCCAAAAAAGCTGGAAGATTTGAAAACCTTACTTAAGCTCATAAAAAACGAACAGCCTATCCCTGCCGAGTATCTGCCCCATCCGCTTCATGGACAATATAAAGGCTGCATTGAATGTCATATTCAGGATGATTTTTTGCTGATATGGTTCGACCCCAAGAGCAATATCATTGAATTAGTTAGATTAGGCTCTCATTCGGAATTGTTCGGGAAACACAAGTAATTTTTACGCCTCGTATCCAAACCGCTTCAATTCCGCCTCGTTGTCCCTCCAGTCCTTGTCGACCTTCACAAACAGTTCCAAGAAGATTTTCTTTCCCGTAAACTCTTCAATGTCGGCGCGTGCTTGGATGCCGAGTTTCTTGATGGCGCTGCCAGCTTTGCCGATGATGATGGCTTTTTGCGACTCGCGGGCTACGTATATGATACTACGGATGCGGATGTGTTTCTCGGTCTCTTCGTAGCTTTCCACCTCAACCTGAACGGAGTAGGGAATTTCCTGCTGGTAGTTGAGCAGGATTTTCTCGCGGATAATTTCCGTAATGAAGAAGCGCATGGAACGGTCGGTGAGTTCGTCCTTAGGGAAGTAGGGCGGACATTCGGGCAGTTTCTCCAAGATTTGCTTAAAGATGAACTCCACGTTGGCATTGTATTGCGCTGAAAGCGGAAAAACGGTGGCATTGGGCAAAGTTTCCCGCCATTGGTTCACGGCCTGCTCGACTTGCTCCTGCGAGGAAAGATCGATTTTGTTGATGAGGACGAAAACGGGTATCTCGGTGGTTTTCAGTCGCTCGACGGTCTTTTCCTCGACCTTTTTGTCGGTGATGTCGACCACAAAAAGGATGAGGTCGGCATCGATGAGGGCCACGTTGACGAACTGGTTCATCACCTCGTGCATCTTATAGGCGGGATCTTTGATGATGCCGGGTGTGTCGGAGAAGACGATTTGGAAGTCGTCACCGTTCACGATGCCGAGGATGCGGTGGCGTGTAGTTTGTGCCTTCGAGGTGATGATGGAGATTTTCTCGCCAACCAACTGATTCATTAGGGTTGACTTGCCCACGTTCGGGCGACCTATAATGTTGACATAGCCTGCTTTATGTGTCATAGCAAAATTTTTTCTTTGATTTTGACCTTGCAAAGAAACAAAATTATTATCTTTGCAGCCGATTTCGGGAACGAAATTTTTTGTTTTCCGAGGTTTTGACACGATGCGGGGTAGAGCAGAGGCAGCTCGTCGGGCTCATAACCCGGAGGTCGGAGGTTCGAATCCTCCCCCCGCTACAAAAACCAAAACGAGCAGGACGATAGTCCTGCTTTTTTTGTGGTCGACCCTGACGGAATGCTTGCATTTAGGCAGGGTCGACCATAGAAAAAGGCGGCGAAGCCGAGCTCGTTTTGGTTTTGTAAAGCCCTCTATTTTAGGATCGCGACTGAAAGGAGCAATCCTTTTCTCCATAAACCAAAAACGGATGGCCATCGACCATCCGTTTTTGGTTGTTGTAGAGACGTTACCGTCTCTACTATCATAGGTCATCGCATTTTTCCAAAACGCCTCCAATTTCGCCAGTAAACTCTACAGGAATCTGAATTCCGGTATAATTGAGCAGACAGTCTGAAAAGTTACCCTCCAACGAAAGAACATTTTCGTCGAGCGTGCCATTCAGTTGGATGGTGGCGGTAAGTTGAAGGTTGGAGTTGCTGATTTCCAAGGGGAAAGAGTCGAAAACGATGCTGTTGTCTTCATAGCTTCCCGTTATGTCGAAACTCGTTCCCTGGTAGACGAAAACGGCCGTCACTTGGTTGTCTTCCAATGTAGTGATGGTCATCTCGGCCTGGGTGCTGTCGTTGACGGGAAAACTGAGCGCCAAAGCGGAAACAGAGCCGTCTATCTTGAGGAATCCGCTATAGAATCCGTCGAATAATGCCGGGTCGGGATCTGGGTCTGGATCCGGCTCGGAAGGTGCAACGCTCGTGAAATGAAGCGTGACGGTCGCCGTTTGTCCATTGGCTCTAAGGGTGGCTTCCAAAGTGAGACGGCCTACATAAGTGAAGATACATTCCTCAGTTTTCGTAACCGAAGTCACGCCATTGAGATCGAGGAAATTATAAATGATTTCCTCTCCATTCTCTCCAGTGATGGTAATCAAAAGCGAACTCAGGTTCTCGCCTTTGCAGTCGAAATTGAATTTGATATCGGTGCCCGTTTCCACTTCCATACCCTCGGTGATGTTTGGCTCAGAGCTGAGGGTCAAGGTGGGAGGGAGGGTTTCTTTCTTGCATCCAGTCATCAGCATGAAGCCGATGAGGACAAGTGATAGGAATGATAACTTTCTCATTTTGAAATGTTTGATTTATTCTTCAAGCAATTTGTTCAGGTTGGCGCTGATGGTGCCCTTGGCGGTGAATGGGACGGGGAGGGGCTGCTCCAAGATGGTGATGTTGCCGTTGCCCGTGAAGGTGCCGTTCAAGACGAAGATGGCGCCGACCAAGGTGCCGTTCATGTCAATGGTGAGTTTGACGGTCGAGCCTTCTATCTTTTGCTCGATTTGGACGGGTTCGAAATCGACTTTGTCGTCCGTGATGGTGCCGATAACGGTGTAGGTCTCGTCCTGGTCTTTAGGTGTGTAGGTCATGACGAGCTTGTTGTCGGCGTTACCTGCTGTGAGGCTGACGGCCATCGGCATGGTGTTCTCCATGTCTTGGTTCAGACTCATGCCGCCCATACTGATCGAAACGGTGCCTTTTAGCAATGCACTACCTTCGTAGCTACCGATGAATTTCTCATAGGGTTTTTCTTTCTTACAGGCTGCAAAAAGCACTGTGATGCAGCACATTGCGATAATCAAAGTTTTTTTCATGATGATGTGAGTTTAAGTTGATTATGTGTTCTTTTGATGTTTTGACAAGCGATTTTAGGCCACAAAAATAAGGCCAAATCCTTTAGGATAACGCTTTTTGTTTGGAAAAAGTGTATTTTTGGCCTTCAAAAATCAGCTTATGAAGAACAAACGGATGCTGTTGGTGGTGGCTATCGTCCTTGTTTTGGGCTTGGTTGCGCTGTATGTTTTTGGCCCAGTCGGAGGATCGATGCCGTTATGGATGTCGGTGCTGCCGCCCTTGGTGGCCATTGTGATGGCTTTATTGATCAAAGAGGTGATTTCGTCGTTGTTTGTTGGCATCTTGACAGGCACATTCCTCATGGCGCTGTATGCGGGACAAGGTCCTGCTGAGGCTTTGGGCGGCGGCTTGTTGCGCGTTGTCGACACTTATGTTGTCGGCTCGTTGAACGACTTCGACCATATACAAATTGTCGTCTTCACACTGTTGATTGGCGGCATGGTGCGCATCATCACAGCCAACGGCGGGATGCAAGGTGTGGTGAATTGGCTGTCGCGACATGCGAAAGGACCGCGCTCGGGGCAACTGATGACCTTCCTCATGGATCTTTGTGTCTTCTTCGACGACTATTCCAATACGCTTGTGGTGGGTAACACCATGCGCCCCATTGCCGACAAGCTGAGGGTTTCCCGTGAGAAATTGGCCTACATCGTCGATTCCACCTCTGCGCCCGTGGTGGCTGTGGCTTTCGTCACCACTTGGATTGGCGCCGAGCTGAGTTACATTCAGGACGGCATCAACGTGATTGGTCTCGACATGTCGGCTTATTCCGTGTTTTTCAAGTCGTTGGCCTATAGTTTCTATCCTATTCTCACTCTCGGCTTCGTGTTGATGGTTATTATCAGTGGGCGCGATTTTGGCCCCATGTTGAAGGCGGAGCGCAAAGCCAGAATGGCAAGCGTTTCCGAAGCGCAAACAAATAGAAATGAATCGAAATCCGCTCATATCATGGATGCTTTGTTTCCCCTTTTGGTGCTGATTTTCGGGACGATTGTCGGACTGGTTTTCACGGGTTACGATGCCGCAGTGTGGCATGACAAAGGTGTGGGCTTTTTCTCCAAGCTTTCTGCCACCATCGGCGCGGCCAACTCCTATCAGGCCTTGCTGTGGTCTTCGCTGCTTTCGTTGCTGACGGCCATTGTGGTGACTTTGATGCGCGGCACATTGGCGTTCGGCAAGGTGATGGAGGAGATGGTGGAAGGCTTCAAGACAATGTTTAATGCCGTGCTGATTCTCACGATGGCATGGTCTATTGCATTGATAACAAAGGATATGCATACGGCTGAGTTTGTCTCACAACTGTTGCTGAAGTGGTCGTTGTCGCCGATGTTGGTCCCTGTGTTGACTTTCGTTTTGGCCGCTTTGATTGGCTTTTCAACGGGTACTTCATGGGGCACGATGGCCATCCTTTACCCGCTGATTCTGCCTTCGTCGTGGCTGTTGTGCCAAGAGCAAGGACTATCCGTTGAGGCCACGATGCCGCTGTTTTACAATGTGGTGGCTTCCGTTTTGGCGGGTGCCGTCATGGGCGACCACTGCTCCCCGATTTCCGACACCACTATCATGAGTTCCTTGGCCAGCCAGTGCAACCATCTGCAACACGTCAGCACGCAAATGCCCTACGCTTTGACGGTGGGCGGCGTGGCCCTGCTTATAGGTGTTCTGCCTACGGCTTTGGGTCTGCCGTCTTGGGTGGCCTTTTTGATGGGTTTTGTTGCTTTAGGTCTGATAGTGAAGTTGGTGGGGAAGAAGGTTTGATAGTATATGATTGTAGAGACGCGCCAAGGCACGTCTCTACAAATCGCATTCACAAATAGTAGAGACGGTGCATGCACCGTCTCTACATGTAATAATCATCTGACAACCAGCTTTCTATAGAACGTTCCCTTGTCCTCCACGGTGATGCGCAGCGTGTAGACACCGGCAACATCAGGAGCGGCAATGGTTTGTGCTGCCGTTGTGCGCACTGACTCTATCACGCCGAGGGCGTTGATGATCTCGATTTGCATTTCGCCGATTTCATCCTTCGTCGAAACGAGACTGAAGAGCTGCCCTTTCGCCACGGGGTTCGGGTAGACGTTCAGGTCATTGGCCCATTCGTCCATGCCCGTCATGCCACGGAAATGGAGGACGTAAGGCTCCATAAGGTCGCCCAAAGTGGCGTTGTTGCTGAAGTTGATCTGTTCGTTCGCGCCATGGATTTCCTCTCCTGTTTGCGTGTCGTAGAGGCTAAAGGTAAGGGTCTCCACTTCTTCGCCTGCAACGGTCAGGAATGCGATGTGGCGGTCGATGGGTTCGATGTGCATCAAACGCACGCTGCCGCGGCACTCGCCGTTGGCGAACACAGCCAGCTCGTAGCTGTCGCTTTGGAGTTCGTTGTCGTCGAGTTCAACCACTGCGGTGACGGTCATGTTGTCGGGATAGGCGTGCATGTCGGGCACCCAGTAGTTGTTTTCAGAGGTGATGTTCTCGGCAAGAGTTTCTCCCTTTGCATTGGTGGGATACACCAGCGTAAAGTTACCACTGCTGTTTGACTTGTACAGCAGTCCCATGCCAGGAGTGATGGTCGACAAGGTACCCATCCAACCCATGCCATCGTAGTAGTTGGCGTAGCCATCTTGTCCTTTTACCTGATCACCGCTGGTAGGCATGATGTTCGAGAAGGCTGTGGCGACACTCATGCCTGTGCTGACGGGATAGCCAATCCAGTTCCAGCCGGAGCCGATGGTGATGGGATGCGCCGCTGAGGTGGTCTCAGTGCCAACCATTTCTACTACACAAGCGGCATTGGCCTTAATCTTGTATGATGACTCGTTGTTGATGTTCGAGAGCATTCCCATCCAGCCCATGCCTTCGTAATAGTTCACATACTGCTGTTGGGACTTGATTTGGATGCCGTTCGTGCCGAGGCCATTTTCAAGGATTTGCAGACCATCAATGCCTGTCTGCTCGATATAAGTGGAATACCAGTTCCAACCTGAGGTGAAGTTGCTTGTCTGAGTGAGATTACTCGGTTCGAAGTTGGCAATGAACTCGATTTCACCGCTGCTAGATGACAAACCGGGCAAGAAGTTGTCGTTCATCGTGAAGATGTAAGTGGGGCTGGTGGATAAAACCTCACCCCATACGGTCCAGTTGACAAAATTGTAGCCCATGTTAGGTGTGGCGATGATGGTGACCTGATCGCCGTAATGGACAGTGCCATTGCCAACAATTTCGGCTTGGCCGCCTTCGTCAGGATTGATGGTGAACCATGGGTAGTATTCGATTTGTTCGAAGTGGGCCACAAAATTGGCGTTTTCTAAGACGGTGAAGCTGTACTCGGGCTCGTAATACTCGCCGACCATCACGCCGTTTTGCGTCCAATAGACGAATTCGTAGCCTGGGTTGGCGGTGGCGGTCAAGGTGCAGGTTTGGCCGTAAGCATAGGTGCCACCACCAGTGACGTTACCGCCATTCACGGGATTGGCTGAGACTGTGATTTGGCGTGGCGCATGACTGAAGTGCGCCACATACTCTGTTTCATCGCCGCCGTTAGCCGTTTGGTCGTTCACGGTGAAGGTGTAGGTCGGGCTGGTGGAGACATCGATGTAGCCTCCATAACCCCATTTGGCCCATTTGACGAATTGGTAGCCCTCGTTGGGCGTGGCCGTCAGAGTCACCTGATCACCATAATGGTAATTGCCTTCGCCGGTCAATTGTCCGCCCTCTTCAGGATCGGCTGTGGTGTAGATGTAATAGTCGATTTGCTCGAAGTGGGCCACGAAATTGGCGTTTTCTAAGACGGTGAAGGTGTATTCGGGCTCATAATACTCTCCGACCATCACGCCGTTTTGCGTCCAATAGACGAATTCGTAGCCTGGGTTGGCGGTGGCGGTCAAGGTGCAAGTTTGGCCATAAGCGTAGGTGCCGCCACCGGTGACGGTGCCGCCATTCACGGGATTGGCTGAGACTGTGATTTGGCGTGGCGTATGACTGAAGTGCGCCACATACTCTGTTTCATCGCCACCGTAGGCCGTTTGGTTGTTCATGGTGAAGGTGTAGGTGGCGTTGGTGCTCACTACCACGTTCTCAAACGTCCAATTGATGAATTGGTAGCCCTCGTTGGGTGTGGCCGTCAAGGTGACTTGGTCGCCGTAGTGGTAGGAACCTTCGCCTGTCATTTCGCCGCCCTCTTCAGGATCTGCGGTGGTGTAGATGTAATAGTCGATTTGCTCGAAGTGGGCCACGTAATTGGCGGATTCGGTCACAGTAAAGCTGTAGGTGGGCTCATAGTACTCTCCGACCATCACGCCGTTTTGCGTCCAATAGACGAATTCGTAGCCTAGGTTGGCGGTGGCGGTCAAGGTGCAAGTTTGGCCATAAGCGTAGGTGCCGCCACCGGTGACGGTGCCGCCATTCACGGGATTGGCTGAGACTGTGATTTGGCGTGGCGTATGACTGAAGTGCGCCACATACTCTGTTTCATCGCCACCGTAGGCCGTTTGGTTGTTCATGGTGAAGGTGTAGGTGGCGTTGGTGCTCACTACCACGTTCTCAAACGTCCAATTGATGAATTGGTAGCCCTCGTTGGGTGTGGCCGTCAAGGTGACTTGGTCGCCGTAGTGGTAGGAACCTTCGCCTGTCATTTCGCCGCCCTCTTCAGGATCTGCGGTGGTGTAGATGTAATAGTCGATTTGCTCGAAGTGGGCCACGTAATTGGCGGATTCGGTCACGGTGAAGCTGTAGGTGGGTTCATAGTACTCTCCGACCATCACGCCGTTTTGCGTCCAATAGGCGAATTCGTAGCCCAGATTGGCGGTGGCGGTCAAGGTGCAAGTTTGGCCATAAGCGTAGGTGCCGCCACCGGTGACGGTGCCGCCATTCACGGGATTGGCTGAGACTGTGATTTGGCGTGGCGTATGACTGAAGTGCGCCACATACTCTGTTTCATCGCCACCGTAGGCCGTTTGGTTGTTCATGGTGAAGGTGTAGGTGGCGTTGGTGCTCACTACCACGTTCTCAAACGTCCAATTGATGAATTGGTAGCCCTCGTTGGGTGTGGCCGTCAAGGTGACTTGGTCGCCGTAGTGGTAGGAACCTTCGCCTGTCATTTCGCCGCCCTCTTCAGGATCTGCGGTGGTGTAGATGTAATAGTCGATTTGCTCGAAGTGGGCCACGTAATTGGCGGATTCGGTCACGGTGAAGCTGTAGGTGGGTTCATAGTATTCTCCGACCATCACGCCGTCTTTCGTCCAGTAGGCACATTCGTAGCCTGGATTGGCCGTGGCCGTCAGAGTGCAGGTGTGGCCATAGTAGTAAAGGCCTTGGCCGGCGACGGTGCCGCCTTCGGCTGGGTCAGCCACAGCATTAATAATGAAAGTTTCGTTCGACTTGGTTAAGCAATTGGACCAGAAGGTTTCGACACTTATGGCATCGAGAATCTCGACACCATATTTATAGTCGCCCTCTGTGAGGTTGGCCCAAGTTTGGTCAATGTATTGGTTGCCCGTTACATTGTCGGCAATCATTGTGACTTCGCTGCCGTCGCAGTTGGCGCGATAGACGCTGTAGGCGGTGTTGTCGGTTCGAGTGCCTGAAGCCTTCATGATGATATTGGGGCGGTTGGCGCTGGTGTACATGGTATTGGCCACTGTGACATCGTAAGCAGCGCTATCCTGATAAAGATAAGTCATAGCGTTGAAGCCCACGTTGCCAGCTTGCCAGTTCACTGTGCTGTTCCATGCACCGTTGTTGCGTTGGCAGAAAATCAACACATTACTGCTGCCGTCCCAAGCGAAGTTACCTTGGTTGAACACGAACTCATTCCAACCGATTTCAGGAGTCATGGCACCCGTGTAGACGAGGGTCATTCCGCCCACAGTGTGTGAGGTGGTGGTCAGTTCTTCGTCGCTCACGTTGGCCATCCAGATGCTGATGCCCTGCTGCTCGTAACCAGGAGCATTGGTGGCATACCAGCTCAAGCTGGACATAGGAGCAGTGGTCACACCAGCAGCCTCAAGCTCGCTAGCGAGGAAGAGGTTCTCCGAAATGGAATAGTTGTAAAGGGTGTAGAAGGGGAAGTAACCAGTCGTGCTGGTGCCTGTGCCAATTTGTACTTCAAATCCATCGGCAATCGGTTCTGTGCCCCAAGACACCTTGACGGATGAACTATAGGGGTTGGTGGCATCTGGATAATACTCAGCAACAACTTGCAGCGTCGGGGGCGCGACAGCTTCGAAGTGGGCAACATACTCTGTCTCGTCGCCGCCGTTAGCCGTTTGGTCGTTCACGGTGAAGGTGTAGGTTGGGCTGGTGGAGATGTCGATGTAGCCTCCGTAGCCCCATTTTGTCCATTTGACGAATTGGTAGCCTGGGTTGGCCGTGGCCGTCAGAGTGACCTGGTCGCCGTAGTGGTAGGTGCCTTCGCCAGTCAATTGTCCGCCTTCTTCAGGTTCTGCCGTGGTGTAGATGTAATAGTCGATTTGCTCGAAGTGGGCCACGAAATTGGCGGGTTCGGTTACGGTGAAGCTGTACTCTGGCTCGTAATACTCTCCGACCATTACGCCGTTTCTCGTCCAGTAGACAAATTCATAGCCCAGATTGGCCGTGGCTGTCAGGGTGCAGGTTTGACCATAGGTGAAGCTGCCGCCACCGCTCACGGTACCGCCTTCTGTGGGGTTGGACGTGGTGATGATGGCGTAGTATTCGACATCATTCGTCTTTTCGATGCAGTTCGACCATGTGATGTCGCTGCCGCTGCCTCCAAGCTCGTAGATTCCGATAAGGTTCGGGCTTTGCTGGATGTCGCCAAAGAAGGCCATTATGCCGTTGTATTCAGCAACATGGCAACCGCCGGAGGTACCAGTGGCACCAGGAGTGTTATTGAAGTCGAACACAGAACCGACGATGCTGTTGGCAGCGATGTCATAGTCCCAAACCAGGTTGGTACCGTTGTCGAAACAGTACACATGCTCGACATTGTTTTCATCCTTGTAGTAAGCGAGGTCCGAAGCACTGTTTGGCTCAGGACCGGTTGTGACGATGGCACCCGTGCGGTCGATGAGGGTCAAGTTGCCGCTCCAGTTACCGATGACCCAGAAGCCGTCACGCTGAGGATCGTAGGTGATGCCACGCATGGCACCGTAGGCACTGGTGAAGGTATTGACCAAGGTATGGTTGTTCAGATCAACACAATAAATCGTGCTGCTGTTGGCAACGCCGTAGACATATTGTCCGTCGAAGGTCATGCCGCGGAGCGTACCGCAACCGCTGATGTTGAAGCCTTCAACCATGTTGCCGTCCATGTCGTACTTGTAGAAGTTGTTGGCAGCGGCGCTGTAGCCCCAGTTGGAGGTGTAGATGTACTGACCATCGGTGACCACACCGTATTGGCCACCTTCGGCAGCATAGAAGGTCGTCAGCAAATCCCACATTTCTCGGTTGCTCGCCTCGTTGCCGACAGGATGTCCGGCATTAGCGTTCGGGCAAAGCTCGATGCCCATAGCCTCGGCAGCCTCTTGGCTCAGCGGCTGGACTTGTGTGTTGACGTTCACAGGCTCGGCCCACTGGATTTCGCTTGCATTGCCTCTGACGTCCACAACGCTGACACCATATTTGTAGTTGCCCGAAGCCAGTCCCGACCATGCGGCATCGATGTACTCGTTGCCAGTCACATTGTTGGCGATAAGCGTTTGCTGGCTTCCATTGCAGTTGGCGCGGTAGATGCTGTAGGTGGAACGGTTGGCTCTTGAGTCGTTGTTCAGTTCGATGTCGTCAACATCTAGGATGAACTGGTCGCTGCAGTTGAAGTGGCGTATGGCCACATACTTCTGACCAGTGAAGGCACTCAAGTCAACAATGTATTGATGCCAGCTGCCTTGGGTGCGGGTGTTGCCATCGCGACCGATGCTCATCCCACCGCCACTTCTGGCGGTCATCGTCCATTCCTGAACAGCAGTCCAGTTGCTCGTACCGTTGTCGGAGACAAACACACCGAAGTGCTCGGCAGCATAGTTGGCATCTTGAGCGCAAGCCCAGAAGCTGAAGCTGGAACCAGAAGCGAGGGTCACCTGAGGCGAAACGAGGTAGTTGTCGGGAGTAATAGCAGCGCTAGTGGCATTGCTGTAAGAACCAGAGCAAATCAAATCAGCAGACGAGTTATGACCCGAACCAGCGAGGCTGGCACCATCAATCAAGTAGATGCCGCCAATATTCGAGCCAAGCACCCAATCGTAGCCGTCGCCGTTAGCGTCAATGGTCGTCCAGCCAGCAGGCAGGCCGTCCTCGAAGTCAACACTGAAGGTATCGCCTGTGGTGGACTCATACCAATAGACTTTCACATACGGACTGCTTGGGTTATTGGCATCAGGATAATATTCTGCAATGACTTGCAATGTTGGTGTAGGTGGAGTAGGTGGCGTGACTCCGACAAAGTTGGCCACGTAATTGGCATTTTCCGTCACCGTGAAGGTGTAATTCGGATCAGCGGATACCGTTGTGCCATTCTGTGTCCAGTAGGTAAAATTGTAGCCCGTGTTGGCCGTGGCCGTTAGGGTGCAGGTGGTACCTGAGGCGTAGCTGCCTGCGCCGTTCACCGTGCCACCGTTGGTTGGGTTGGCCGAAGCTGAAATGGTGTAATAAGTCGGCGTGGAGCCGCCACAGTTTACGTCAAACTCATACGAGAAGTTGCTACTAAGGTTGGAACCTTCGTAAATTATATCGCCATTCTCATAGCTGATTGAGAAAGAACATTCGTCGGTCCAATTGCCTGTTGTCCAACTTAATACTATATGGCTTCCATTAACAACATTGCGCGTAAAAGTTGCACTTGATCCATTGTCGAACGTGAGTTCTTCATTGTTGAGGCAGCCAGAACTGTAACTCACTACCAACGCGTTGCCGTTCCAGCCGTCGCCATAGGAGTCATACAGAGTGAAGACGAGAGTACAAGTTGCACCGCTTGTCTGATAGAAGTTGGCCACCAAGTTTCTGCTTTCCAAAACGGTGAAGGAATAGGTGGGCTCAGTGGAGACGACCACTCCTCCTTCAGTCCATGAGCAGAACGTATATCCATTGGAGGGCGTGGCCGTCAGAGTGCAACTGCTACCGCATCCGTAAGAACCTGTTCCAGAAATTGTGCCACCGTTGTTCGGGCTTGCTGTGGCAGTTACCTGATAGGTGGTGCCAGAGGTGCAGCTCGGATAGATGTCGAAAATGGCACCGTTGTACCCACTATAATCATGTGAGCCTGGTGTCAATGCATCGAGGGCAAAATAGGTATCTTGATAATTGCCATACCAGCCCCAGTTGAAGTGCAATTGGTTACTGGAATTATAACCGTCGCAAACAAAAGCATGACCTGAACTATTGTCAGGGTTCCTTCCTCTATATAATATTGGGCGGCCGTTGTTGAGGTCTGCTTTCAACTTGTTGATCCATTGGCTATCAGTATAATCTGACCGACTGTCATAATGCAAATCCGGAGAATAGTTGAAATAGGTACTCAAGGCGTTAGCTGCTAAGTTGGTAACTGCGCCAGAACTATTAGGCCCATAATCCATATTAACCGAAACGCCGCAATGCCACAATAACTTGGCCACGGCGTTGTTTTGCGCTGCGGTTGACGAAGGGTTCAAAAAATTGGGCATGTTATTCCAATCATAAGTGGTGTTGCCAAAATTGACAGTTTGGGGTTGAGAGGGATAATTGGACGGGGTATAGGAATGCGATCCGCTACCTGTTTGGGGATAGTGCCAATAACACATGATTTGACCCATAGCCGTTGCCACACAACCCGTTATCGCGTGACCGTTGGGCCCGTTGGAATCGGTTGGGCAGCAGATGTTGTATTGGTAACCATTATAACCTTGTCCCCATTCAGTAGTCAGGAGGGGAGTCACCGCCGTAGTAGAACGGTCGTCTTTGAGGAGACCAGTGGCCTGCACGAGTTCCCATTGGTGGACTACAGTGTCTAAGACGGGCAAACGGCTTTCAATGCCGTATTCAATCTGCTCTACAAAACCCATTAGATACCCCTCCATTGCAGGCGGGAGATTGTCTTCTTCAAAATGTCCTGTCTCGGAATAGCCGAGGATAGGCGTAGCGCAGTTGTCAGCAGCAACGATGACCCAACCGTCCGACATGTTGAACACGTGGAAGGCGGCGGTGCCGTTGCTGGTGCGGTAGGTAGTGACTAACTGTAGATCTTGGTCGGAGGCCACTCTAATAGCCGTGTTCGTTTTGATGAACTTAGCTCCGACTTGACGGGCAGTTCTCACGTCAATGGGATTAGCTTTCGTGGCAAAACTGATGGCCAGCAAGAGTATCAGCATTGGGATAAATCTCGCGCTTCGCGATACACTCTTTGCGGCATTGCCACCCTGGATGATTTGTAAAAAGTTGATTTTCATAACGATAAATATTAGATTTTTAATAATGTATTGTTTTTCGTTGGTGTGTAGTTTTTGGTGAATATTATGAGACAAAAATAATAATTAAAGTATATTGAAAAAACTTTTGCTGCTTTTTTTCGACAGGATTGTTATGATTTGCACCTCTGTCCTTCATACTGTTGCACCTCATCGTATTTGTATTCCAGCTTGATGCCCACTTGCTTGAACATCTCCTCGGTCTCGGCAGCGTCGTGGTAGCGGCGTTCGCACACCACGCGCACGATGCCGCAGTTGATGATGAGCATGGCGCAGGTACGGCAGGGGGTCATACGGCAATATAAGGTGCTGCCGTCCAAGGCGATACCGCGTCGGGCGGCCTGACAGATGGCGTTCTGCTCGGCGTGGACGGTGCGCACGCAGTGCTGGGTGACGCTGCCATCCTCGTGGATGGTCTTGCGGAAGAGGTGACCTACGTCATCGCAATGCGGAAATCCACGCGGCGAGCCGACATAGCCCGTCACCAAGATTTGCTTGTCCTTCACGATGACGCAGCCGCTACGCCCCCGGTTGCAGGTGGCGCGCTCGCTGACGGTGTCGGCAAGGTTGAGGAAATAGTCATCCCACGAAGGGCGCACGTGTAGTTGAGTCAAAACCTTCTCCACTTGCTGGTGCAGTTGGGGCACGGTGCCGTCGTTCATGAACACGAAATCTGCCTCATTGATGCAGGCACCGAGGTTCTGCTTGTTGGGGTCGGTGGCGGTCATTTCACGCTCCTCATTGGCCACAAAGGTCTCGAAGTCAATGTGGTCGGTCTCTGAGCCGCGCAGGTAGATGCGGTCATAGCGGATTTTTCTGTCGGCATCGACGGCGAAGAGGTAGAACTCGCCTTTCTGTCGCAACGAAGCAATTTCGCCTGGCGTGCGGACACTCTCGATGACGGCGTTTTTGCCTTCGGCTTTGGCGCGTTCAAAGAGTTGGTCGGTGATATAGCTCGGGCAATGCTCAGCGCGCAGGGCGTTGCCGATTTGAGTGAGCGTGTCGCGATTCACTTCAAGGCCGCGGCGTTGGCATTCTTCTGTGATGTATGCCCGCACCGAGTAATGCACGAAGCCCTTCTCCTTGACGAGATAGTCGACGATGGTGCCTTTGCCTGCACCGAGGGTACCTGTTATTCCTATGATTATCATATCAGTTGTTAGTTTGCAGTTATCAATTGTTCAGTTAAAGCAGGTTGTTGAGCCTGTCGAAGCACCGTCACAAAATCGTTAGGCCCTTCGACAAGTTCAGGGATCTTAGTTTTTAGCTTGTTCCTTAATTTGCACTACCCATTTCGTGACATCGGCGGGCTGGAAGTGTGCCATTTTTTCCAGCATTTCATTCGCGTCACCGCTGACAATCAGGTTGTTGGCGTGTTCTTGACGTACAAAGCCCTCCTTGGCCATGTGGTCGATGAACTGCACCAACCCGTCGTAGTAACCGTTCACGTTGAAAAGCGCGACAGGTTTGTCGAAGACGCGCAACTGGCTGAGCACGAAGGCCTCAAAGAACTCGTCCATCGTGCCGATGCCACCTGGCATGGCGATGAAACCATCGGCCATATCCTCAAGGATTTTCTTGCGTTCCGACATCGTCTCAACTACAATCAGTTCACTGATTTCAGGGTGGCCAACACGCATATCCAACAGGTGTTGCGTGATGGTGCCCGTCACCTTGCAACCGCGCTCCATCATCACGTCAGCGATGATTTTCATCAGGCCCACACTACCGCCGCCGTAAAGCAGCTCGCAGCCACGGTCGGCCAAAACGCGACCTAATTCAGCGGCTTTTTCCCGGTAAATCGGGTCGAAGCCCATGCTGCTGCCGCAAAAAATACAGATTTTCTTCATCGGTGGAAATTTTTGCAAAGGTAAGATTTTTTATTTTTGCCGCGCAAATAAATTGCTGCTGGCCTATGGCTTCTGGCTTCTGGCCACTTGTTGGTAATCATTGAGCTTCCTTTTCTCGGTAGAAGTTGCCAGTGGCCAACAGCCAATAGCCAGCAGCCAAATTTTGAATCTTTGAATATTAAATTTTGAATCCCTGAATCTATGACCAGAAACATCGGAATATTAGGCGCGATGGCCCAAGAAATCGACGAGGTGAAGGCTCTACTGACGGAAAAGACCATCGTGAAAATTGCGAACCGAGAATTCGTCGTGGGTAAAATCAATAACGTGCGTTGTGTGGTGGCCTTCTCTAAATGGGGCAAGGTTGCCGCCACGATTACCGCTGCTTTACTAATTCAAGAGTTTGCTGTTACGGATTTGATTTTCATTGGCACAGCGGGTGCCTTGGCTGATGGTCTGAAGGTCGGCGACATCGTTATCTCCAAACGCCTCGTGCAGCATGATTTGGACGCACGTCCCATCATCTCACGTTTCGAACTGCCCTTGCTCAATCGAGTATATGTGGACAGCGATCCCGATTTGACTGCTTTGGCTGGACGCGCCGTTAGCAATCTCATTAATAAAGGTGTGGAAAGCATGGTGGGCGAGGAGGCCGTAAAGGAGTTCAACCTCAATCCAACCCTCTATTTCGGCGACATTGCCAGCGGCGACCAGTTCGTCAACAGTATTGAGAAACGTGATGAAATCCTAAGTCTTCTGCCCGATGTGTTATGCGTCGAGATGGAAGGCGCAGCAGTGGCGCAAGCTTGTTTGGAGTTCAATACGCCTTTCACTGTCATTCGGACTATCAGCGACACCGCCGACCACAACGCCCACGTGGATTTCGGACGTTTCATTATCGAGGTGGCGAATGCTTATTCTAGGGCAATCATCAACGAGATTATGCGGTTAGTCTAAATGAGCATTCGCTCCAGTTTTGCTTTCCATTGCTTCCAATGGGGCATTTCCTTGCTGAGCAAGGCATAGAATTCTTTGGTATGGTTGCGATGCACCAAATGGCACATCTCATGGGTAAGGACGTATTCAATGCAGCATCTTGGAGCGCATATTAGTCTGGGATTCAGGTATATGTTGCCGTTTTTAGTGCAGTAGCCCCAGCGTTTTTCCATCTTTCGAATAGAAATGTTGTTAGGTCTTACTCCGTAAACAGCAAACTGGTCAATGATAGGCTTAGCGTATTCAGGAAACTTGATTTGGGCCCGTTCTAGATACCAAAGTTTAAGCACATTTTCAGCCTTGTTTTTGTCTTGGCACTCAACTTCGAGAATGTTGCTATGATAACGAACAGCATTCTGTGAGCTTTCTTTGACCCTGAGCATGTATTGGCGACCCAAATAGAGATGCGATTCGCCGCTGATGTATTGTCTTTTTGTGGTTGGGATGCCAAACGAATCAAAGTACCGCTTCTGTCGAAGTATCCAGGCTGCCCTGCGGCGTACCTTTTCCCGGATGTCTTCGGGTGTGGCTTCAAGTGGGGCTTTCAGGGTGACGGCACCGTCGGGATGCACGCTGATGCCCAGCGTTTTCTTTGGCACGTATGTGATTTCATATTCGATAAGCGTCGTGCCGTATTGGATGCTGTCTCTGTTCATCGGATCCATATTTTTGCCACGTCCACGCAGCCGTCAATGATGATATCCATGTCGTCGAAAGCGAAGTTCAATCCGTATTTGCGTTTGATGTTGTCGATCAGTTCGTCTTCGAGGCGGATTTTCATCTTCCCGATGATGTCGCTTTTCGATTGCCAGTCCACCAAAACGGAACCGTCCACAATCACGGTCTGACGGATGATCTCGTCGAACGCATGGGTGGTTGCCAGTGCCATCTCGCGTACAGGCATGTCAGGGAAGAGTCGTTTGTAGTTTTCCAAGGCGATGCCGAAATAGGCTTTTGCAGCATTGTTGTGTTCCAACTCTGAAGGCAACTCACTGTCGGTATGGTTGAGCACGTCTTCCTTGTACTGCATCATCTTTTCTAAATACTCATTGTCGGTCAGGCGGCCTTGCTCATACAACTCGATGGCTTCTTTGATGAGTTGGGAGAATTTCTTGTAGAACGCCGGGTCGGAGTCCATATTTTCGCGGATGTATTTTGAAGTGCGTGTGGCGATGGTGTCAGCTTTGGCGGCTGTACCCACGATGCTGTCCACCTCTTTTTTGAAATTCTCCTTGTCAAAGATGTTGACGAGGTTGGTGATGACCTTCACGGCATCACTCTCCACATGGTGGTTGATGAGTTTCTCGATGCGCGCCTCGTATTTTTTGTAATCGACCGTGTCGGAATAGCGGAGCTGGACAGCGGTGCGCAACTTGGCGAACATGTTCAGGTCGTCTTTATAGCGTCGTATGATTTTTTCATCGGTATTCTCATGGAATTCCATGGTGGATAATGCCAGCTGCAACACAGAAGAATAGGCGGTGAGTCGGTCGTAGAACTCATGTCGGCGGTCTTCCATGCGCAACGACTGGGCATAGGCTTCCAAGTCGCGTTTGTTGGGGATGGTCTTGAACAGTTCCCAAAGGTCGGAATGACGCTGGGGCAGTTCGGCGATTTTGTCGGAAACAGGGACTAAGGTTTCACGGAACACCTGACGGTCGTCCTCGTCGTATTCGGAGTAGATGCTCAGAACATTGTCCAATTCCCTTAGAACGCCATAATAATCAATGATATAGCCGTAATCTTTACCTTCGCAGGTGCGGTTGACACGGGCAACGGCCTGCAGCAGGGTGTGGCCTTTGAGGTTGCGGTCGAGGTACATGATGGCCACTTTGGGCTCGTCGAAGCCGGTGAGCAGCTTGTCGACTACAATCATTATCTCGGGCAACTCTTGGTTTTTGAACCGAGAGATGAGGTTTTCTTGGTATTTGGCTGGTGTTCCGTGTTCGTCCATCATCTGTTTCCAAAAGGCCTTTACCTCTTGTGGTGTGCCGCCGTATGCGATTTCTTCGCCTTCGCGGTCGTCGGGGGCGGTGATGAGCACTTCCGACGATACTATCCCAATCTCGTCCAAATACTTCTTGTATAGGATGGCCACGCGCTTGATGGGCGTTACCAGCATGGCCTTGAAGCCTGTGCCTTGCCAGTTTTTCGAGTAATGGTCGGAGATGTCGGAGGCGATGGAGAAGATGCGTTGCTCGGTTTGGTTGAGGATGTCGGTGCGGGAGAATTTCTTCTTTAGGTCGGTGGACTGCTCGTAGGTGAGGTCTTCGCATACTTGGTTGAAAAAATTGTCGACAGGGCCTTCGTTCACTGACTGAGGCGAGAGACGGCCTTCATAGAGCAACGGCACCACAGCCTTGTCATCGACAGCCTGCTTGACGGTGTAAACGGGTTTGATGATGCCGCCAAAGGTCAAGGCGGTGTTTTTATCTTTCTTCATCAAAGGCGTACCGGTGAAGGCAATCTTGCAGGCCTTGGGCAGCACGCGGTTCATCTGTATGGCCAGTTCCTTGTATTGGCTGCGGTGGGCTTCGTCGATGAGGATGAAGATGTTAGGGTCGGTGAGGGGCTGTTTGATTCTCTTGATGGCTGTGGCGAACTTGTTGATGACGGTGGTGATGACCGCATCGGTGTCGCTTTCCAATAGATCCACGAGCCGTTTTCCCGTAGTGGCATTTTCCACCTGCTTGCCGCATTTGCGAAAGGTCTTAGTGATTTGGTCGTCCAAGTCGGTGCGGTCGGTGACCAAGACAATACGCGGGTTGCGGATGCTCGGTTCCTGCGCTATCTTTTGTGCCAGCATCACCATGGTCAGCGACTTGCCGCTGCCTTGGGTGTGCCACACCACGCCGCCGTTGCGCCGACCTGCCTCGATGGTCTTCACGCGTTCCACGGTCTCTTTCACGGTGAAGTATTGTTGGTAACGTGCCAGTTTCTTGATGCCTGCATCGAAGATGGTGAAGTGGAACATCAGCTCTAACAGCCGTTCGGGGCGGCATAGGTTGTATAGGTATTCGTCTTGTGGAGTGGGGGAGCGCATCTCCGTGCTGCTTTCGTTCACTAGGTCTAACAGACGCTTGTGGTAATCCATCTCCGCCTCTTTGTTGAGGAACATCTCATGCCATTTGCTCCAGAACTGTGCTGCCGAGCCTGTGGTGGCGTAACTGCCGAAGCTGTTGCCGATGACCAACAGCAAGGCGCTATAGACATAGAGACTGCGGATGCCGTCGTCCTTTTGGTTGCGCAGATGTTGTGAGATGGCTTGCTCCTCGGCGCCTTTGATATCGGGGCGCTTGCATTCGATGACGACCAGCGGGATGCCGTTCACGAAGAGCACGATGTCGGGGCGGTAGGTGTCGGTAGAACCGGTGCGGGTGACGTCAAACTCCTCGGTGACGTGAAAGACATTGTTTTCGGGGTGTTGCCAGTCGATGTAGCGCATGGTGTAGCTCTTTTTGTCGCCGTCGATGCTCTGTTCGAAGGCCTTGCCGAGGGTGAGCATGTTATACACCGCCTCGTTGCCGCTGAGGTAGCCGCCTTCCATGGGCACGTTACGCATGGCGATGACACCGTTCTCGATGTTCTGTTCAGAGAAGCGCGCCTCGCTGTGGCTGCCGATGCGGATGGAGTTCAGCGCACGCAGTTGCCGCCGCAGAACGTCTTCCAGCAGCACGCTAGAGGTCTTGCCGCCACGCATTTCCAAAGCCTCTTTTGGTGAGAGGTATTGGTAGCCCAGCTTTTGCAGTAGCTCCAATGCCGGGATTTGGCTGATATCGTTTTCTTTGAAGGAGATGAGGCTCATGATTTTGATTTGTTTTTGACCACCTTTTTTGACCACCTTGATAAAACTGATAATATCAAATTAAATTAATTATAATCAATACTTTAAGTTATTTTTGACCACCTATTTGACCACCTATTTGACCACCTATTTGACCACCTATTTGA
>CAMZEK010000042.1 GCA_947305795.1 uncultured Bacteroidales bacterium
GTTTGCACAGCCTGTATGTGATGTTGGAGGGCGAGTCAGTGATGCTTCCCCAACGTTATATGTTCGTAAAGATGTCGCCACAGTCGCCATCCACGGCAGAGCTGAGATACCGCTATTGGTACGACAATGATGTTACCAACATACAGGGCGGCGTTCTAGGTGACGGCCTATTGGTATTGGATGCCGACGGTCTTTCGGACGGTTTGCACAGCCTGTATGTGATGTTGGAGGGCGAGTCAGTGATGCTTCCCCAACGCTATATGTTCGTAAAGATGTCTCCCCAGTTGCCGCCTCCTACGGCAGAATTAAAGTACCGCTATTGGTTTGACAACGACGTCAACAACATGCAGAACGGCCTTCTCGGCGGTGGAAATTTGCTTCTGGATGCCAACGCTCTTGATGAGGGAGAGCACACCTTACATATTATGTTGGAAGGAAATTGTCTTATGATGCCACAAAGTTATGACTTCACAAAGACAGATACCCTGCCTAACTTTTATGCCATTACTGCCGCTGCAAATCCAGCAAATGGTGGTTTCGTCACAGGTGCTGGCACTTATTTGGAAGGAGAAACCTGCACGCTGACGGCCACGCCTAACTATGGCTACATTTTCCAAAATTGGACTAAGAGCGGTAGCATTGTTTCCAGTAGTCCAACCTATAGTTTTACAGTGACCGAGAGTGCTATCTTTACGGCTCATTTTGTTCCACAAACCATAAACAATTATTATGTCAGCACCACTGTCTATCCTACTGATGGAGGAACCGTATCGGGCGGAGGATCGTATAGTCAAGGGTCAACTTGCACATTAACAGCCACGCCCAACGAAGGTTATTTCTTCTTGAATTGGACCAAAAACGGCAACGTGGTTTCCACTAGTTCCATCTATAGTTTCACCGTGACAGGTAATGCCAATTACGTAGCTCATTTCTCGCTTGGTCTTCCCGAACTTCATGTGACAGGAATTAACCATTCCGCTCTTGTGGCTGGACAGCAAGCCACCATCAGTTGGTCGGTGCAGAATGATGGCGCGGCTTCTACTCCTAATGGTGCCCTTTGGCACGACCGAGTGTGGCTTTCGATGGAAAGCCGTGTGGCCGCTGACGACAACAACCCGATTTTGTTGGGTACTTTCGACAACCTTTCCGTTTTGAATCCAGGTGAGTACTACACTCAGACCCAAACTTTCAATCTTCCTATTGACATTGTGGGAGAGTATTATCTGTTTGTCCTCACCGATGCCTATGACTGCCACACCATTTATTGGGATTCGACAGGGGTGCAGTTGCCATACAATCCGCCACCTTATATCGGCTGCTTGAGTCACCATTGTTATGGTTGTCCAAATGTGGCCGACAATAGGATATATGAGCAATCCGAATATGCGCATGGCGAAGGCCCAGGTGGATACTATAACGACAACTTCTTCTATGAACTCGTTGATATTGAGGTGCCTATACTGCCTGACTTGCAGGTTACTTCTGTTGTTCCACAAACCAGTTTTTTCTCAGGCTCTACGGTGAGTGTTACGGCTACTATTAGTAATTTGGGCGAGAACACTACTTTGACCGGCCATTGGGCAGATGCGCTCTTTATCGCTTCGGAACCTGATTTCAATTCATCTTCAGCGGTTTGCCTTGCTATTGTAGCACATTCAGGACAGTTGGGGACAGGGCAATCCTATCAAGTTGCCTTTGAGGGAACAGTACCATTGACCATGTACGGCGATGCTTATTTCTTCGTCTATACCGACTGCTACGAACAAGTATATGAACATGTGTTGAATCACAACAATATCACTATGTCGGACGCAGTGAATGTCATTCTTTCACCGCCTGCCGATTTAGTGGCAACCGAATTGGTCGTTCCTGTAATGGTTAGCACCGGTGAGAGTTTTGCCTATAGTTACAAGGTTCTCAATCAAGGTGCTGGCAATCCAAATGTGGGCAATTGGGTAGACAAAGTGTACATTTGCCAAAATGCCGGCGCTTTGGATGACTCAGCCATTTTGTTGAAAACGGTCAATCATTATGGCGGATTGCAACCTGGGGCAAATTATTCTGTCAGCGAGAGCATGGTGTTGCCTGCGGAGATTATCTCTGGGACTTACTATTTGTATGCTTTCGCTGATGTCGACAATGATGTGTTTGAATACCTTTATGACGGCAATAACTTAGCCTGTTCCAATGCAATCAATGTCATCCAACCCGATTTGCAAATGACCCAGATTACGGTTCCTGAACAAATCACGGCAGGCTATCCGTTGAATCTGAGCTACACTTTGACCAATGCGGGCGAAGGTGCGATCAGCAATAGGATGGTTACTGATAGGATTTATATATCCGCTTCGGGGAACATGACGGACACGATTAGAATTGCCAATATCAGGCGCAATGTGTATTTAGCTGCCGGGCAAAGCCTTACTGTGATGTGCAACGATTTGGCTCCTTACCAGCTGACCGATGGCACCTATCATTTAATAGTGCTAACCGATTGCGGCAACGAAATCAACGAAATCAACGAGGGCAACAATACGCTTTCACATTATCCGATGAGCGTGTTGCACCAGCCTTTGCCCGACTTGCAACCTGTTTCGTTGACGCTGCCAGCCGTCATCCAAGCAGGCGAGAATGTGGCAGTTGAATTTGACATCACAAACATAGGCGACATGGACTTGCTGAACAGCAATTGCCCCTTTAATATATATGCGGTTTGGGACGATAACGAAATCCACTGTCCCGTGCAGTCGCAAATCTTGCCATTGGGCAACACGGTTTCCATCAGCATCGGACAGACGGTGCATTTTGTCAGGAACGTTCTTGTGCCGCCCACGGTGACCTCGGCTTGTTCAACATTCGAGTTGATTGCCAACAAAGGCAGTCTTGTGCCTGAGTTGGATACCACCAATAATGTCTATACGGCAACCGCCACGGTGTTGGATTGCCCGCTTCCTGACCTTGTGGTTACTAACATCTCGCCCACGACGGTTCAATCGGGTGTGGAGAATCAAATCTCGTTCTCAGTGAAAAACAATGGAACCGCAAACTTTGAGGGCAGTTTCACTACCACGGTTTATGTCAGGTCAGCTTTGGATACGATTCTTTGTCCTTTGGTGCTGCAAGTCAGCCCTGAGGTCGGCAGTTATTCCATACCGATTGGAGAAACCCTTTCGATTACGCAAAACGTTCTTGTTCCGCCTATGGCCAATGCCTCTTGCAATATTCTTGAAGTCGTAGTGGATAAAGAGAACCTTGTTTTGGAATCCAACGATGACAACAACGCCACAACCATAGCGGTGACTGTCATAAACTATCCTTTCGATTTGAAAGCCATGGCTTTGCAAGTCATAGAAACGGTGTGGGCGGGCGAAACCACCTCGCTAACTTGGACGGTGAAAAACATCGGTACATGTCCTTCGGGCGAGATTCCGCTGTATGTGAAGAAAAACGGTACTTATACCTTGGTCCAAGGCGAATTGCTTCCACAACCGTGGGTGGATAAGGTTTTTGTATCAACTGATGCGGTTTTGAGCGATGATGACATTGAATTGTGTTCCACGGCAAGGTCAACGGTGGTTCAACCCAATGGCACTTACACGGTGGAACAGTCGGTTACGTTGCCTTATACTCATCTTGGTCCCCAGTATTTACTTTGTGTCAGTGATGCTACCCGTGTAACTTATGATTCCGATACCTTGAACAATGTCAAGTCTATTCCGATAGAGGTGCAGTTAGGCTCACTTCCCGATTTGCGCATCACTTCACTAACAATAGATGAAGAATTGGCTTGTGACCGTGCCTATTGGGTGCATTACACCGTTGTCAATGAAGGCGAAAGGGTGACGCAAAAGGAAAATTGGACGGATGCCTTATTTATAGGTGAAGCCATGACCCACATTGGTGCATTTCAGTTGAGTTCCAAGATTCATCATGGCGCGTTGGAAGTGGGAGAGAGTTACACGGATTCCATTGAAATCCTTGTCCCGAATGGCTTGGTGGGTGATTATTTCCTAATAGGCTTTGCAGACAGAACAAACCAGATTTATGAGCATAACAACGAGGATGACAACCTTTTGGCCTTGCCAGTAACGGTTTTGGCATCCGATCCCTGCGATTTGATTGCCGTTCAGCCCGAATTTCCGGTTTCTGTGGTTTCAGGCGAAGACATGACGGTTTCATGGCAACTTCGCAACATTGGATACAATCCAGCCATAGGTCGCGTTAGAAACGCGGTATACCTTTCTACTGATGCCGTATGGAGCAGCGATGATATGATGCTCAGTTATGCCGATATGGACATCAATATTCCAAACAACGGGCAACAAGTCTGCTCACTGAGCGGAGTACTGACGGGCTTTGACGAAGGAAACCATTATGTTATCGTTAGGGTGAATATTTTAAATGCCTTGAATGAATCCACCTACGAAAACAATGTCTGTGTCTCCTTGTTGACCACGGAGATTGGTTTCCCAACTTTGGCGATTGGAGAAACAATACACCGTACCATGCTACCTGAACGATATCTTTATTACAAGATTGAAGTTGGTCAAGAATACGAAGGACAGACTATGATGTGTCGCCTTGAGTCACTTGACCATGATTTAAGCGTTTCAAATGGAATTTATCTTTCGTATGAATCAACGCCGACACCATCAGATTTTGATTATGGTGTTTTCGTGCCTTATTCTTACGAGCAGGAAATCCTCATTCCGGCACTTAAACAAGGTACTTATTACCTTATGGCTCAAGGAGCCGCATTTCAAGTTGGATCAATACATAATGAACCGACAAGATACCTTGTCCTTGAGCAAAATATTTCCATTTCCACGTCTATCATCAACTTTGAGATTCTGAGTATTGATGCCGACCACGGTGCCAACACGGGTTCCATTACCACTAAGGTGACGGGCGCGAAGTTTGACAGCATCATGGATTTCCGTTTGGTGCAGGGTAATGAATACCTGCCTGCCGAAAAGGTGTTCTTTAGCAACAGCACGGAGACTTACACCACCTTCGATCTTGCAGAAATGCCACTTGGCACCTATGCGATGGAGGCGGAACTCCCTGGCGGCATCATTACCATTAAGGATGGTGCCTTCACCATTGAGGAGGGTTTGCCTGCTGAATTGGCCATTAACATTGTGGCACCGGCGAGTGTGAGAAGCGGCAACACTTTTGCTGTGAATATTGAATACGGCAATATCGGCACCACCGACTTGAATGTATCAGGTTTTGTGGTCGTGAGCCGCAATGGACACCCCATCGGTTTCACTACGGAAGAGTTGCAGGAAGGGCAGACCGAACTCACTTTCTACACTGCGGAAGGGAATGGCAACCCTGATGTGCTCCGCCCAGGCTACCTTGGCACCAAAGCCATCATGGTGAAGGCTACACCTTCTACCGATGTCAGTTTAGCGGTTTTTGCAATTAGAAGACAATACTAAATAATGGAGGATAATACAATGAAAAACAGAAATATAATCCTTGTTGCGTTAATGCTGGTCTTGGCTTCTCTGCAAGCCCAAAACATCATCCGGCCAAAGATAGCATGTCCCAACGACATTTGGGTGAACAGCTACAATGGTGTACTTTTCTACCAGCGGGCTGACCTTTCCATTCCCAATCGTGGCATGGATTTGGAAGCCGTGTTCTATTATAACAGCTCCTACAACTGGCAGAACTACGGCTATGGCAACGGCTGGAGTCTTGGCTATGAAATGCGTTACATAGAGGACTCGCTGGGCATCATCATTGAGCAGGGCGACGGTCGACAAGACCTCTACACGCGCTACGGTAACAATTTTGAGGCTCCCGCTGGCGTGTTCAACACCTTAACGATTGATGATGGAGCAGGATACAAACTCACGGCAAAAGACGGTACAACATACCGTTTTACCGACCTTGCATCAAAGAAGGTGACACAAATTGCCAATCGTTATGGCAATGCGCTTGATTTGGCATACCAAAACGGCAACTTGACTTCCATTACCGACATCAATGGGCGCAGCATCCACTTCCAATGGAACGCCGACACGCTGATGACCCAAATGAGCACCTCGTTTGACGACCGGGTTTGGACTTATGCCTACGATGAGCAGAAGAACCTCACAAGCGTGACCGACCCGATGAATCACACCGTATATTATGCCTACAACCGCGACAACCGCATCAAGACCTTTACAGACGAGGAGGGCTATTCCACCCACATCACTTACAACGATGATGGGCAGGCTCACCGCATCAAGACGGACCTGACGGACAAGTCCATTCGCTACGAATTGGCGCAGCATAAAACGGTATTTGTAGATTACCTGACCGACGGCAACAACCAGTTCAGTAGTTACATTTGGGACGACAAAGGCCGCGTGATTGAGAAGGTGGGTAATTGCTGCGGCTTCAGCAGCAAATTGGCCTACGATGAGGATAATAACGTCATCCGCCACGAAGATGCCAACGGCCATGTTACTACTTACACCTACGACCAGAATGGCAATATGCTCACGGCCACGGATGCTTTGGGCTACACGGAGCATTACACCTACGAAAGCACCTTCAACAATGTGACTTCCTACACCGACAAGAAAGGCAATCTTTACACCTTTACTTACGATGCCAACGGCAACTTGACAGCTTCCAATGGGCCGATGAACACGAGCACCAGTTATACTTACAACCAATATGGGCAAGTGCTGACGGTGACTGATGCCAACAACCACACAACGCAATATCTGTATGACACATACGGCAATCTGTCCTCGACAACCGATGCCTTGGGACATACCACGTCCATGACCCACACGGTGCAAGGTATGGTGCAGTCCGTCACCGACCCGAACATGGGTGTGACACAATTCGTGTACAACCGCATGAACCGGTTGACACAAACCACGAATCCCTTGAATCATGTCTTCGCAATGGAATATGACAGCAAAGGCAACATCGTGAAGTTGACCAATGCCTTGTCGCAATCTACATTGATGACTTACAACGCTTTGGGACAGCCGCTGACCGTGAAAGACCCGCTGAACGGGGTGATGCGATACACCTACAACGCCAAACGCAAAGTGGTGAAGACCCAAGACGCATTGAATCACATGTCGCGTGTCGTCCTTGATGACCATGACTGGATTACCATGCGCATTGATGCCTTGAACGACACCACCCGCTATTATTATGACAACATCGGGCAGGTGATAGGCGTGGAAATGCCTACGGGACAATTCATCACCTATCAATACGATGCTTTGGACCGCCTCGTTAGCGTGGCCGACCAATTGGGTACCATGCAAACCTACGTTTATGATGCCAATGGCAATGTCGTCTCGCTGACGGATGCCGAAGACCATACGACCACATTCCAATACGATGCCTTGAACCGCCTGATGCAGACCACTGATGCGGAAGGCCATTCCGAGTATTACACTTACGACAACAACGGCAATGTGTTGAGTTACACCGATGCCAAGGGCAACACTACACTCTACACATACGATGCAATGAACCAAGTGCTGACCGAGCGTGATGCCTTGAATAATGTGACTACTTATACCTACGATGCCAATGGCAACCTTGCTTCGGTGACCGATGCACGAGGCAGCACGACTTCCTATCAGTACGATGCCAACGACCAACTGACGAAAATCACCTTTGCCAATGGCAAGACCCAACAGTTTGCCTACGATGCTAACGGCAATACGGTGACTTTTACCGACGAAAGCGGCCATCAGATGGGCTTTGTGTATGACGCTTTGAGCCGCCTAACCCAAAAGACCTATCCGAACAATACGGCGGATAGTTTCACCTACGATGCCAACGGCAACATGCTGACCGCCAACAATGCCGATGCGCAGGTGTCGTTTACCTACGACAACGGTGGCCGTATGCTTTCGGAAACCTTGAACGGCAAAACGACAAGTTATGCCTACAACACCCGAAACAGAACGGTGACGAAAACTTATCCAGGAGGCCGAACCATAACGGAAGAGTACGATTACCGCCAACGTTTGGCGGGATTGAAGGAAAGCAACAACTATTTTGTGACCTTGGGCTATAATGCCAACGATTTTTTGACCCAACGCGCCTACGGCAACGGAACGACCACTAACTTCGTTTACAATGCCTTGAACCAGTTGACGCAGTTGACCGATAACCCCAACATTGCCAATGTGCAGATGACCTACGATGCCGTGGGCAACATGCTCTCGAAGAAGGACTTGCTTCGCCCGACCAAGAGCGAGGTGTATGGCTACGATGCCTTGAACCGTCTGACAAGTTTCAAGCAAGGCGAGATAATCACGGGCGTGGAGATTCCCAACCCATTGAAGCAGGTGCAGTATGCGATGGATGCCCTGGGCAACCGCACCACCGTGACCACCAACGGAGTGGCAACCCAATACACGGCCAATAATATGAATGCCTATACCGCCCTTACGGGAGGTCAAAACATAACCCCGCAATATGACGACAACGGCAACATGACCAGCGACGGCATCCACACCTACCAATACAATTACAACAACCGCCTTGTGAGCGTGGACAACGGGCAAACCGCCACTTACAAATACGATGCATTGAACCGTAGAATACAAAAGACGGTCGTTTCGACAAGCTCAACGACCAACTACTACTATTGTGGCGACCAAGCCATTGAGGAACGCGATGCCAACAATGCGGTATTAGCCACATACATTTTTGGTATTTCGGTGGATGATGTGTTGCAAATGCAACGCGGTGGCAACGCCTATTACTACCACAAGAACCATTTGGGTTCCGTGGTGGCCCTCACCGATGGCAGTGGCAATCTCGTGGAACGATACGAATACGATCCCTACGGACAGCCCTTGTTCTTCGATGCCAACGGCAATGCTTTGAGCCAATCTGCCGTAGGCAACGCCATCCTTTTCACAGGCCGTGATTATGATGTCGAAACAGGTTTGTATTACTACCGCGCCCGCACCATGCATCCTGGCTTAGGTCGTTTTATGCAGCATGACCCGCTGATGTATGTGGATGGATATAATATGTATGATTATGTAGGGAATATGCCGATAGCGATGGTGGATCCCTTAGGATTGTCTCAAGATGATTGTAAATTTGATAAGTGTAAAAATGTTCAATGCCCTAATAATCTTAGCAACCCATTAAAGAATATGGGATTCTCTAATCTTACGTTAGGACAAGAAGGATATGCAAATCCCCATTTTGGATGGACGAGAAATGAGGGACAAAGATTTCATGGTGGTACTGATTATTATGCAAAGAAAGGAACTCGTACAGTTGCAGTTGCACCAGGTAAAATTGAGCATTATTATTCTAAGACTTTCGGTGATTATGTTATATTAACATATAATGATAATGGTAAAAATTATTATTTTATTTATGCTCATTTATCAAAAGTATATGTTTTGAAGTGGGTAAAAAAAGGAAAAAACGGCTATTGGAAAAAGAATTATATTAAGAGAGGAAAATCGGCGATGGTAGATGTTGGTTTTGTTATAGGTGAGACAGGTATTTCTGGAAATGCTTCAAAATTAAACCCACATTTGCATGTTGAAGTTTCATCGGCCAAAACAGATGAGGTTGGTAATCAGATTTATTCAGGTGATAGAGAATATAAAATAGATCCAGAATGCTGTTTTATAAAAAAATCTCAAAAACCTAATTGATTATTAAAGAACTCTAATGTTATATTGATATGAATAAAAAAGCAATATTATCATGTGTTTTAATTTTGACAACATTATGTATGTTCAGTCAGAATAGTAATACAGTTGACCCTTGTAGTCAAGGTAGTTGTCAACCAACAGATACCATTCCCTCCAAGCCAGACCCATATCCATCTGATTCAACAGACATCCCTGTGCAGGTGCCGGTAGACCCCAACGAAATCATCGGCACAAAGGGTTACGATGCCTTAGGCGACACGCTGCAATGGGTGGCGGCAACGGCTTCCTTGCCTTACACCATCTATTTCGAGAATGACCCGGAGTTGGCCACCGCCGCCGCGCAGAAGGTGGAGGTGAGGCACAGGCTTCACGCCAAGGCGGACATTTCCACCTTTGCCATCGGAGCCTTTGGCTTCGGTAGCCATGTCTTCACTGTGGAGGGTAACCGCTCGTCCTACCAGCAGCGGTTAGACCTCACACAAGACATAGGTATCTATGTGGATGTGGTGGCCGGCATCGATATTGTTTCGGGTGAGGCCTTTTGGATATTGCAATCCATAGACCCCGCCACGGGTCTGCCGCCGCAAGGCACACAGCAAGGCTTCCTGCCCGTCAACGACGAGAACCACAGTGGCGAAGGCTACGTGTCGTTCACCATCAAGCCCAAAGCCAACGCCTGCATCACGGGCGACGAACTCACCGCCTCGGCCAGCATCGTCTTCGATATCAACGAGGCTATCCCCACCAATGTGTGGTACAACACGGTGGATGCTCTGCCACCCACCACGCAACTCACAGGCTCGGACAATGGCAACAACGAAGTATTGTTGCAGTTCAGCGGCCAAGACGATGAAGGAGGGTGCGGCATCAAGCAATACAAACTCTATGTGTCGGACAACTATGGCGCCTACAGCCTCTACAATACCTATCCCACTGGTAGTGAGGCCGTTTTTCCCACGGAATACGACCACTGCTACCGCTTCTTCTGTCTTGGTGAGGACAATGTGGGGAATGTGGAGGAGATAAAAGAAACAGCAGAATATGAATTCGGTAACTATAATCTACTAATCACGGTTGCAGCTTCACCAGAAGAAGGTGGAACAGTGGGAGGGGGAAATGCCTATGTCTATGGTTCCAATGCCACTCTGACAGCCATACCTAATTTGGGTTATACTTTTGTGAATTGGACCAAAAACAATGAAGTGGTTTCCACTAACCCGACCTATTGCTTCACTGTAACTGAGGCTGGCGGCTACGTTGCGAACTTCATGTTGAACAGTTATGACATTTTTGCCACTGCTGAACCAACCGAGGGCGGCTCGGTTACTGGTGCTGGCATCTACTATCACTTCGAGACTTGTACGCTGACTGCTATAGCTAACGATGGCTACATCTTTACAAACTGGACGAAGGACGGTACGCAAGTTTCGGACAATCCATCTTACAGCTTTACCGTTACAGAAGCGGGCAACTATGTGGCTAACTTCCAGCAGAATTGTACTGTCATCGTTGCATCCAACCCGACGATGGGTGGGACTGTCAGCGGCGGCGGCATATACGACGTCGGTGCTACGGTAACATTGACTGCCACGGCCAACGCAGGCTACACCTTCCTCTATTGGACCGCCAACGGCGCCATGCTATCTACCAGTCCTACCTGCACCTTTACGGTGACGGGCAACACAAGTTGTGTGGCCCGCTTCTATTCAGGCGATGCTGCCTTGCAGATCAGCCCCTTCACCTCTGGCTGGAACTGGTATTCCACCTATATTGGGCAGGAAAGCATCGATGGTCTTGCCCAACTTGAGGGAAACCTTGGCAGCAGTGGCATCCAAATCAAATCCCAACAGCAATATGTGAACTATTACGAGGGCATGGGCTGGATGGGAATGCTTTCGAGCATCAACAACGAGTCGACCTACAAGGTGAAGACGTCGGCCCCATGCGTGGTGGAAATGATAGGTGAGGAGACGACCTCGGCAGCGCATCCTATCACCATTGGCTCTGGCTGGAACTGGATAGGCTATCCTGTCAATACGAGCATGAGTGTCACTTCGGCACTTTCAGGCATCACGCCCACCAACGGCGACCAACTGAAGGCACAGAACGGTTATGCGAACTACTATAATAATCTCGGCTGGATGGGCACCCTGTCGACCATCACACCTGGCATGGGACTGCTCTACAAGTCGAACGGCAACGGCAACTACACGCTTGTTTATCCTACCAGCACAAAGGGCGAGACTCTTGCCGAGAACATCACGGCCGACAACAACCACTGGGTGCCTGACATGCATGCCTATTCCGACAACATGACCGTCACCGCCGTGGTGGAGCTTGACGACGAGGAACTCCAAAGCGACAGTTATGAGTTGGCCGCCTTCGCCGACGGCGAGTGCCGCGGTAGTGTGCGTTTGATGTACATTGAGGCATTGAACCGCTACATCGCCTTCTTGACCATTGTAGGTGAGGAAGTGGAACCCCTCAGCTTCAGCCTTTATGACACGCAAACGGGCGAGGAAATCTATGATGCCCAAGAAAACCTGAACTTCAGCAACAATGCCACCGTGGGCGACGTGAGAACGCCTTACGTCATCCATTTCCGTGGCATAACGGGAACGGACGAATGGGCCAACAACATCCATGTCTTCCCGAACCCTGTGGCACGTGGCGAGAATGTCAGCCTCGGATCGACTGAGGGAATTGGCAAGGTGCAGGTTGAAATCATCAACTCCTTGGGTGTTGTGGTACAGACGTTGCGCGCAACATCTGTACAAACCATCGCCGCTCCTGATGTCGCTGGTGTCTACACGTTGCGCATCACTGCTGAAGGCAAGGGAACGTGCTATAGGAAACTGGTTGTCAGATGATGAAACAAATGTAGAGATGTGGCAGGCTACGTCTCTACAGATTTTCAGATGATTATGTATTGTAGAGACGGTGAGCACACTGTCTCTACAGTTTTTATTCCTTCAAACTTTGTCGGGCGTATGGCACCAAATCCTGTGAGGCGAAATCGCCCTTCAGATATTTGAAATAACCAGCCACAGCGACCATTGCGGCATTGTCGGTGGAATAGGAGAGGCGCGGGATGAATACCTTCCAATGGTATTTTTTGCCTAAGGCGAGCATGGCATCGTGGAGGCCGCTGTTGGCGCTTACGCCGCCGGCGATGGCCACCGTCTTGATGCCCGTTTGCTTGCTGGCTTTCACCAATTTGCTCATCAGGATGTCGATGATGGTCTTTTGCACCGAGGCACACAAGTCGGCCTTGTTTTCTTCAATGAAGTTCGGATTGAGTTTCAAGTTGTCACGGACGGTGTATAAAATGCTGGTTTTCAGTCCACTGAAGCTGTAGTCAAGGCCAGGGATTTGGGGCTTGGCGAAACTGAAAGCATCGGGATTGCCGATTTTGGCCAGCTTGTCAATGACAGGGCCGCCAGGGTAGGGCAGACCGAGGATTTTGGCCGTTTTATCGAAAGCTTCGCCCGCCGCATCGTCAATGGTCTTGCCGATGACTTCCATGTCGAAATAGTCTTTCACGACCACGATTTGGGTGTGGCCGCCTGAAACAGTGAGGCATAGGAACGGAAAGTCAGGAACCTCGGTATGAGTATTGTCGGTGGCGAAATGTACCAGAATGTGCGCGTTCATGTGGTCGATTTCAACCATTGGGATGTTCAAGGTTTGCGCGAAAGCCTTTGCAAATGAGGTTCCTACGAGCAATGAGCCTAAAAGTCCGGGACCGCGCGTAAAAGCGATGGCAGATAACTGATTTTTTTCTATTTTTGCAGTCTTCAAGGCCGTGTCGATGACGGGGATGATATTTTGCTGGTGGGCGCGCGACGCGAGTTCGGGGACGACGCCCCCATACTGCTCGTGAACTCTCTGGCTTGCAATGACATTCGAAAGTACGTGCGTGCCTTGTAGCACTGCGGCTGAGGTGTCGTCGCACGAAGATTCGATGCCTAAAATGTATTCGTTCATAGTCTCAATTTGAAGGGTCAAAATTATCAAAAAAAAGATTATCCATAGCATCCTAATTTTGCTTACGGTGTTGATCTCCATCGTAATAACATTGTTTGTTGCTATTCAAGACCCTATCATTCAGCGTTTTGCGGTACGTTTTGTGGGCGGCTATCTTTCCGAAAAAACTGGAGCAGACATCAAGGTGGGACGCATTGCGGTGTCACCCACTTTACGGGTTTTCGTGAATGATGTTTCTGTTAAGGATTTGAACGACAATAATTTGGCAAAAATTGGGAAACTGAGGACAAAAATTCATGTAGGCGACCTTTTGGAAAGCAAAATCCATCTCGACTATGTGGAATTGTCCGATACGGAGGCGAATCTGATTCAATACGAAGGCTCGGATGACTTCAATTTCCAGTTCCTCGCCGACTTTTTCAGCTCCGACAAGGAAAAAGACCCAAACAAGAAATCCATGCCGATTTTTGTTGACCGTATCTCTCTGAAAAACATCGACTTCCAACTATGGAACCAAGACAGGGCCAGGCCTTCGCTGACGGAACAACATGCCATCGATTATGCGCATCTTGACCTCAATAACATCAACCTTGAGGCCAAGCATTTTGCGCTTGTCGGCGATTCGGTTTACACTGTGGTGGAGAAACTTTCTGCCAATGAGCAAAGTGGCCTCGAACTGAAGCATTTCCAGTCGGATGTGGTGGTGTGTCAGAAAGGTATCTTCCTGAATGACATGCAGATGGAGACCAATAACAGCCTGATTCATGCCGACTTGAACATGAACTACGATAGCTTCAAGGCGTTCAACAGTTTCGTGGATTCGGTGTTTTTTGACGCCACGATTTATCCTACCGACATTTTGCTTTCCGACGTTGGCTATTTCGCACCCGTCATGTATGAAATGCCCAACCGACTTCATTTTGTGGGACGTTTCAGTGGGCCGATAGAGCATTTCAGCGTCAACGACATGGACGCTAATTTCGGCAAGATGACTAACATCAAGGGCGACTTGAGTATGCACCCGCTTGACTTTGAAAATGGTAAACATGTGCTGAAAGTCAAGAACATGCGATTTTCGTATGACGATTTGGTAAACTTCCACATCCCTGGAAAAACGGGCACGATACCGTTGCCGGAGTCGTTGAGTGCGCTTGAAACAGGCAACATCAAGCTCGATTTTAGAGGTTCCTACAACAATTTCGATTCCGACATCACTCTCATCTCCAACATTGGCAGCCTCAACGCGACGGTGAGCCGCGACAAGCAGGGTCTGACAGCCAACGTGTTCTCTGGAAATATTGACGCTCAGCGGATTAACGTTGGAATGTTTGCCAATACGAATCTGGTTGGCCAACTTGACTTGAATACCGAGTTTGTGGTTACATTCCCCAAAGAGGGCAATCCCGAATTGGACATGAATGGCTCGATTTATCATGCGGAACTGCTTGGAAATCACATCGATGAAATTGTCCTCAACGGCGAAATGAGGGAGAATCGCTTCAATGGAAAGGTCAATGTGGACGACGATGAACTGTATCTCGATTTCAACGGTTTGATTGACTTCAGCGATTCCAAACGGCCCAAGTCGGACTTTCAGGCTGTGGTTAGAAATGCCGACCTTCATTCGCTAAAAATCATGAAGGAAGATTCGGTTTCTGTCGTCAGCACAATTATTTACGCCAAGATGACAGGCTTCGACATCGACAATCTGGAAGGCGTTTTGCATTTGGACAGTACCGTTTATCGCGATAGCCGAGGCGAGTATTTCATGCGCAGCTTCGATGCCCGTATCGTCAACGACAACCTAATGCAGCGTCGCATCAACCTGACCAACGACTTTTTCGACTTCGAGATGGGCGGGAAAATGAATTTCGCCAGTTTGATGATGGCCCTCAACGAATACGGCGACTCCTTTGTGCATTTCCCGATTTTCGAGAGAAACATGGAGAAATATCAGGAATACAAGCTCAAACACGATGTGGATCAGGACTTTTACGTCCAACTGACCCTGAAAGACACCCAAACGCTGAGCCGTCTGTTCATGCCATCGCTGCAAATCGCGAAAAACACTTCTTTGAATGGCACTTTCACTTCGCGTTCCCGCTTGTTGAACCTTACTGCACGCTCACAATATGTTAATATTAATAATTTGAGTATCAGTAATATAGAGTTTAAGAACTTCAATTTCCGTGAGGCTTCGTTGGCCTCACTATCGGTGGGAGAGGTCGCTTGGAGCAACGTCACTAATACGGACACAACGGCATACGGCTTGGATAACCTGACGCTTTTCTCGAAAATGTTCAATGATACCATCTCTACAAGGATTATTTGGGATGACGTTTCGGAGGAAGACCACAATAAAGCCTTGATAGAGACCGCTTTCCATCCCCACGAAAACGGCGGAATCTTTTCAATTGACAAGGCTGATGTGCTCTTCAACGACACACTTTGGCAGATTGATCCTGACAATTTCGTTGACCTTGACCAGAATCGGGTGCAGATTTCCAATGTCAAGTTCGGACACAATGCGCAGTCTATTAGTATTGATGGCTATGTGCCTAATAGTGTGGAAGATACATTATCTTTAAAGCTTAACCGCTTTAATTTTTCCATGCTAGATTTCCTTACCATGGGCAAGGGTTTCGATGTGGATGGCTACATATCGGGCACGGCGCAAATTGCTGGATTGAAGGTGAATCCAATGGTTTTGGCCGACCTCGCTGTTGATCAGTTGGGCATGAATGGCGACCTCATTGGCGATGCAACCATCCAAAGCCAATGGAACAACAAAGACCAGTCCATTGGGGTGAATATGGGTATTTTGACAAGTAATTTGCAGACTTTGAGCGTGTTGGGAACCTATTACACAAAGCGCGAAACAGACAATCTTGACTTCAATATTGGAATGGATTCGTTGAAGCTGTCTGTCATCACGCCATTCATGGCAGGTCAAATCTCACGTATTCAAGGTTTTGGAAGCGGAAACGTGACGGTAACCGGCTCTCTGAAAGAGCCGCAAATGAAAGGCTCGTTGTCCGTCAAGAATGGCGGTTGCAAAGTGGCTTATTTGAATACTTTTTACACGTTTGAGCCGACTATCCTACTGGATTCCAAGACAATAGAACTGAGAGACATGGTTCTAACCGACACCTTGGGCCATACTGCTCAAGTGGAAGGTAGAATAACACATAATTATCTGAAAGACTTCAATTTGGACTTGAAGCTTTATCCGCGTGACTTTCTTGTCATGGCCACTACGTTGAAAGACAACGACTCGTTTTACGGTAATGTGATTGCCAACGGATTGGCTACTGTAAAGGGTCCCGTGAACGATATTTGGTTGGATGTCAAGGCCATGACGCGCAAAGGAACCATGCTGACCTTGCCATTGAACCGGGTTTCGACCGTGAGTGACAGCGACTTTATCGTGTTCGTTGATAAAACTGAAAACGAGGGCGATAGTCTGAAAGAGTTCCTCCCTTTGAAACGGAAGACCAATTTCGGCATTAATCTTGACGTGGATGTGACCAATGATGCTGCGGTTAAGATTTACCTGCCTTCTGACATCGGTACGCTGGATGCCACAGGCCATGGCAATTTGAAAGTGGGCACTTCGAGCAGCGAGTCCCTGAACTTGTATGGCAACTATATAATCAACAATGGACGCTTCTTGTTGAATTTCAAGAATATACTGACTAAAACATTTACTTTGAAATCGGGAGGAACTATCACTTGGTCAGGGTCGCCGACGGATGGCCGCATCAATGCCACAGGTGTGTATTCGGTCAAAACCTCACTGAGTTCCTTGGGCATTCAGGTAGACTCCACTTCAGGCAACAGCAATGTCAACGTGGAATGCCTGATACACCTGAAGGATGCCCTGCTCAATCCGACCATCACTTTCGGCCTGAACCTGCCTAATGCCTCGGAAGACATCATACAGACCGTTTATTCGGTTCTTGACACAACCAATCAGTCAGTGATGAGCTCGCAGGCCATTTCGTTGTTAGTGTTAGGCTCTTTTGCTTACGCTGGGTCTTCAGGCTCTTCATTTAATGGATCGTTGTCCAATGTGTTTAGCGGCATTGAACTTGAAGTGGCCAAAGACTGGAATCTCGGAGTACATTATTATGCTGGAACAGGTCTAAACACCTACGATGAGCTTCAAATAGCCCTAAAAACCGAATTGTTTGAAAATCGGCTGATTATTGAAACCAATTTTGGAGTGTTGACCGACAACAACGCCACTGAAAACGCCTCGAACCTTGTCGGAGAGTTTGACTTGTATTACAAATTGTTAAAGGATGGTCGGCTGATGGCGCATTTTTACAACCATTCCAATTACAACACGAACTATTCCAGTTTTGCCTTCGACCGTCTTGCGCCTTACACACAAGGTTTGGGTTTGACTTACAGCAAATCATTTAACAGTTTCCGTGAACTTTTCCAAAAGAAAAAGGTGACCAAAGCGGGTCGACCGCTACTTGCAGTCCCTAAAACCAAACCAACCGAAAAACCATGAGCCAATATGCTAATTTTCAGGTTTTTCAGGCTTCGGCAGGCTCGGGAAAGACTTACACGATTGTGAAGGAATACTTGAAGCTGTGCCTCGGAAGCGAGAAACAGGTGGATAATTTCAGACACATCCTCGCCATCACGTTCACCAATGCTTCGGCTAACGATATGAAGGAGAAGATTGTCAAGCAGTTGCATGAGATTGTCGCTGACGAAAACCCTAATTCGATGGCAGTTGAACTTGTTGATGAATTGGGCATTGGTAAGGCTGAATTGAGAGGCAATGCACAACTCCTGTTGACCCGTATCATTCATGATTACAGCAGTTTCTGTGTCAGCACGATTGATGCTTTTGTGCAGAAACTGTCACGCGCTTTCGCCCACGACTTGGGTTTGCCTTCGCAATATACGGTAAGTATTGATACAAAGGAAGTTGCAGACACGATTGTGGAGAATGTCGGCCTTGAAATTGGCGACGACAACCCGTTTTTGGTGCAGTTGCTCATGGATTTCAGCGAAAACCGCTTTGCCAACCAACAGACCAACAACCTTGAGTATCAACTGACAGAGTTTGTTGAGAAGCTGACGAGCGAGAAAGCGTATCAGAGAGAGGAAAACAACAACATCAAAAACGCGGTGCAATATAAACAAACGCTTGATTTCCTGAATGATAAGATGCGCTACTTTGAGCGAGAAGTGAAGACGTATGTGGAGCGCTTCAAGGCCATTGAGCAGCGGTATCACCTTGAAATGGAGGATTTTGCGCATGGCAAGAGCGGCTTTGTTTCATTTATGAACAAGTTGGCCGATAAGATTTACGAGGCTCCAGGGACGCGTTTTAGGACTGTGGCAGAGACAGGAAAATGGTATTCGGCGGAGGCAAGAAAATGTCTGCAAACCGCTGATTTGGAACAAATTGGTGTCGAAATTCAAAATGTACTGACTCCTTTGCTGGAGTGTTGTGATAAGCGTTTGGGCCAGTTCCTGTTCTACAAGTCGCAGCGCGATTTGCTCTATCTTTATGCGCTTCGGATGAAAATCCGTGCGGAGTTTGAGCGGTTGGCACAAGAGGATGAGGTGGTACACATTTCGGAGTTCAACAAACTGCTGAACGCAGTGATGGGCGATTTCTCAGTTCCTTTTGTGTATGAGCGCATTGGCGAGCATTTCCACCATGTTTTTGTCGATGAGTTCCAAGATACGTCCGTGCTGCAATGGCAGAATCTTTTGCCTTTGATTGACAACGGTTTGTCTGCCGGACGCATGAGCATGGTGGTCGGGGATGGCAAGCAGTCCATCTACCGTTTTCGTAGTGGCGAGGTGGAACAAATTGTGCAACTCCCTGAGATTTATGCCCTTCCGACCGATGAGCGCGCGGCCGCTTTCCGACAATATCAGCAGAACTTGGAGAACAATTTCAGTTTCCATAACTTAGGTTCCAATTTCCGATCGTATGAGATTATAGTTCAGTTCAATAACGCTTTCTTTGAAAAGACTTACACGGCACTTTCCGAGCCTTTACAAAAAGTTTATCGGAATGAGGACAAGCGGCTGGGAAAAATGGTTTCCATTTATCAGCAGCCTCAGAAACAGGAGAAGGGCATGGTGCAAGTGGAATTGTATGACGCTGAAAGTCAGCCTGATTACTGTCTGAAGAGGATTGAGGCTTTGGTACATGAACTGACCGAGGAAAAAGGCTATAGTTTGGCTGACATTACCATCTTGGTGCGCAATTCCAAGTTGGGCTCTGAGGTTGCCAACTATTTGAATGACAAAGGAATAGCTGTCATTTCCAAGGATTCGATTCTGTTGAAGTCGTCGTATAAGGTGCAGCTTTTGGTGAACACCTTGCGTTACCTGATTCATAGTGACAATGAGGTTTATGTTGCCAATGTGCTGTATTATAGGCGATTGACTCAAAGTCCTCCGTTTGACGGTGAGCTTGGCAACTTGTTTGAAAACGTGAAATCCATCGTTCGTGGCGCAATGTCCATTGATGCGGTTTTGGGTTTGGACGAGACGGATTCGTTGTCGTCCGCGCTCTCAAAATCGACTTGTTTATATGATTTATGTGCATCATTGCTAAGGATTTATCATCTTGATTCAGTCCGTGATGCTTTTTTGAACTATTTCCTTGAGGAAGTGTTCAAGTTCCAGTCGGGAACTAAGGAAGGCATTCAGGAGTTTCTTACTTTATGGGAGAAAAAGCAGGCTGAACTTTCCGTGAAATCGGCGAGTGGAAATGCGCTGAATATCATGACGATACACAAGTCCAAGGGCTTGGAGTTCAACGTGGTGATTTATCCTGATGCCATCACCGATTTGGATGAAAAGCTGAAAACCACGCCCGCCGAGGAATGGATTTCACCAGAAAACCTTGACTTTGAACCAATTCCGAATTTGGAGAAAGTGTTGTTCAAATTGGATAAAACGGCTGAAATGATGGGTAAAAAGGCTTCGCAAGCACTTGAAAATGAGAGGGAAAACAACCGTTTGGACAATCTTAACCTGCTTTATGTGGCCTTTACGCGCGCCAAGCAGCGCCTTTATGTTATGGCCAAGCAGGGCAGGCCTGGCAAGGAACACGTCCTTCAGACCTTCGTCGAGGACGAGATGATAGATATTAATAAGTTGTCGATAAAGACTGAGGGCGAAGGTGTTGTTTCCTACCTTTATGGCGATGCGGAGTTTAGCAATCCGATAGTAACGCAATTCGATGAAAACCAATCTGTTGAAATGGAAGATTCGTCTTCTGCGGATTGGTTCCAAAAGATTCAGGTTGACTCTTCGCCGAGCATGTTTTGGATTTCGCCAGAAGACCCCATGCAGCCTCGCGAATGGGGTGAGTTGGTGCACCAAATCCTGTCTGAAATCCGTACAGTGGACGACATAGACATGGCTTTGCAGCCCTATCTGTTGGAAGGAACCCTCAATCAAGAATTGGCTAACCGATTGAAGGACAGGTTTCTTCAGATGGCCTACCATCCTTTAATTGCCGCTGCTTTCGGCATGGAGGCCAAGGTAAAGAACGAATGCGAAATCTTATGTGACCATGAAATCCTTCGTCCTGACCGCTATGCGGAATTGCAAGATGCCATCTATCTCATTGATTATAAGACGGGTAAAAAAGACGAGGCGCACCATGTGCAGTTGAAAAACTACATTTATGCCCTGCAAGGCATGGTGACGAAGGAAATTCGTGCCTTTTTGGTATATCTTTCCGATTCGATTGAAGTGGAGGCGGTGACGATGGACACTTTGTTTTGAGTTGTTCGAAATATCCTTCCCTTATTTTGTTGTTTCTTTGCAAATTTTTCCTATTTTTGTTTTGTCAAACAAGCACAAAGAAAAAAACAAATAAAATGAAGAAACTGAGTAAGCCTTTGATGTTCGCACTTTTGATGGTGATGGCAAGCCATTACGTTTTGGCACAGCAAGTTACGATTACACTAAACCCTGGTTGGACATGGATGAGCTATCCACGTGCCGACACTTTGGAAATTACTACGGTTTTGGGTGTACTTCCCCCAATGGAAGGCGACTATATCAAGTCGCAGTATAACTTTGCCACTTACTATGAAGGCGAATGGATCGGCAATACCCAACATTTTTGTCCGGGATTGGGCTATATGTATTATTCGAATCGCACTGAGCCTGCCACTTTGACGTTCCAAATGCAACAGCCCGTTTTACAGATGGTTGTGTCGACTTCGGAACCTGCCGATGTCACCGCCACGAGTGTAGTAGCAGGTGGTATAGTGACCATTGACGAAGGCAACCATGTCTATGCCCGTGGCGTGTGTTGGGGCATGGAGCAGATGCCCAACGTGGATGGCGACCATACATCTAATGGTATTGATGCGGGTACTTTCACTACCATGCTGATAGGACTGACCTCAAGCACTACTTATTACGTACGTGCCTATGCTGTAACTGATTACGGCCTTGCATACGGTGAGGAGCAGAGTTTTACCACGCTTGAACACAATGGCAACGACACCGTTCCCGAAGGTGCCATTGACGGTTTGTTCTCCGTTAGTACAACACAACAAGTGTATTTCTCCCAAGGCAACTTGCAATACCAACATCAAGATTCAGTCACTGAGATTTGGCGGTTTGCAGAAAACCAGTATGACTATATTGGAAATGCCAATAGTAACATTTCACAATTCTACAGCGGTTGGATTGACCTATTTGGTTGGGGTACGAGTGGATACGACCATGGTGCCAATTGCTATCAACCGTGGAGCAAAAGTGGTAATTATGATGACTACTACGCCTACGGGGTTTGGAACAAGAACCTCAACGATGAAAACGGTACGGCAGATTGGGGTTGCAATGCTATCTCGAATGGGGGCAATCAGGAAAACCAATGGCGGACTTTATCTCAATCGGAATGGGATTATGTTCTCTTTGGTCGAAATACTACTTCGGGAATTCGATTTGCCAAAGCCACGATAAGGGAACAGATTATTGATACTGTTTTCCTCGTGGATACCATCCTCGTGGATACGGTTTTCAACGATGTTCACGGCATCGTTTTGTTGCCTGACAATTGGAGCGAATCGGCTTATTTACTGAATGATGCGAATGTGTCTGGAGCTCCTTATGAAACCAATGTGATTATGGTTAATACATGGCAATATCTTGAAGCTGTGGGTGTCGTCTTTTTGCCCGCAGCGGGCGATCGTAATGGATTTGCCAATATTCTTTACTCCAATTCAATGGGTTATTACTGGTCAACAACGTATGATGATAGCAGATTTGCATATTATTTGAGCTTCTCGGATCATTTCGTGTATTCAAACGATAGTTTCTACCGCTTCTTTGGTCGGAGTGTGCGCTTGGTTCGCAATGCCGAGTAGTCTGTCTTGCCACTGCCCGAGGTGTTACACCGGGTTGTCCTTGCAGGACGGTGTTTGAGGGAGGTGTCTTTTTCATATCATTTCACATCTTGTTTCGGGATTTTTGTGTAAGTTTGCGCTTTAATCAGAGACGAGATGAATTGTTGCAAACACAATCATAAATTTATAACACTATGAAATTCAAATCTTTATTCCTTTCAATTCTGTTAATGGGCGCGTTTACTTTGACTGCCCAGGAGGAAGCCAAAATGTTGCGCTTCCCGACCATCCACGGCAACGACGTGGTGTTCAGCTATGGCGGAGATCTCTATTCCGTCGACATCAAGGGTGGCATTGCCCACAAAATCACCAACGACCCAATGGGCTATGAGATGTTTGCGCGCTTTTCGCCTGATGGCAAACATCTGGCTTTCACCGCACAATACGACGGCAACACCGAAGTCTATGTGATGCCTTATCCCGAGTGCGGCACGCCTACGCGGCTGACCTACACGCCCACCTTGGGTCGCGATGACATTAGCGACCGTATGGGTCCGAACAACATTGTTATGGCATGGAAAGACAACGAGAACATCGTCTTTCGCTCGCGCAAGGAGAGTTGGGACGACTTTGTGGGGCAACTTTTCATCGCCAACA
>CAMZEK010000043.1 GCA_947305795.1 uncultured Bacteroidales bacterium
CCTCTACCAGCAGTGGGGGCTCAGAACGGGCGGTCTCATGAACCTGCCTCAACACGACAAGACTACCAACCAGGACGCCCCCCTCGGCAGCGGCATCGCCCTGCTCCTCGGACTCGGCGGCGCCTACCTCGTGGCCAAACGCCGCAAGGAGGACTGATTCCTTGTCTGTAAGACTATTTCACAAAAGCAGGGGCAAGTACCCCTGCTTTTTTTCTGCTACTCATACAAGGTTGCACACCGACTTTTTACTACCTTTGCAGCCTCAAAAACGAAGGGACAACCATGATTGACCGCACCAAGGAACTCGAAACCGAAAGCATAGGCAAACTGCTGTGGATGTATGCCCTGCCGAGCATCGTCAGCCAGATTATTGCGTCCGTCTACAACATCGTCGACCGCATGTTTCTGGGGCAATGCGTGGGCGCGTTGGCTATCGCAGGCCTGGCCATCACCATGCCCATCATGAACATCGTCCATGCCTTCGGCTCGTTGGTGGGCGTCGGCTCCTCGGCGCGCATGTCGATTGTCTTGGGCAAGAAAGACGTCAACTGGGCGGAGAAAATCTTAGGCAACAGCATGATTTTGACCTTCATCCTCGGCTTCCTCTTCGTCACGGGCGGGTACGTGTTTATGGATAGGATTTTGACCATGTTCGGAGCCTCGGCAGACACCATTGCCTATGCGCGCGAGTACATGGTCATCGTGCTGCCCGGCATGTTCATGACCACCGTCACCTTCAACCTGACCGGCCTCATCCGCGCCTCGGGCTATCCCACCAAATCCATGTGGATTTTGGCCGGCGGCGCCGTTTTGAACATCATTTTAGACGCGGTCTTTATCTACGCCTTGGACTGGGGCATCGCTGGCGCGGCCTGGGCCACCACCATCTCCATGACCGTCTCGGGCATCGTGGCCGTGAGCCATTTCCTACAAAGGAGTTCCTTCATCCGTTTTCGTCGTCATGCCTGGAGACCAAAGGGTTACATCTTCCGAAACATCCTGCTCATCGGCATGAGTCCCTTCCTGATGAACGTGGCCGCTTCGGGCGTGGTGGCCCTGCTCAACCGGCAGCTCATCCGCTATGGCGGCGACTTGGCTGTGGGTGCCTACGGCATCTCCAACACTTTCGGCGCGCTCAGCGTGATGCTCATCCTCGGCGTGTGCCAGGGGATGCAACCCATTGCGGGCTACAACTATGGTGCAGGCCATCCGCACAGACTGAAGTCCGTCTACACACTGACCTTGAAAGTGAACATCTTTATCGGGTTCTTGGGTGCCTTGCTGGCTCTCACACTGCCGCAAATCCTGCTGCGTGCCTTCACCAAGGAGCAAAGCCTGATTGACATCGGCGTACATGCCATGCGCTTCATGTTAGTGATGTTCCCGCTCGTCGGCTTCACTATCACCAACTCCAACTTCTTCCAAAGCATCGACAAGCCGTGGATTGCCATCGTGACGAGCCTCTCGCGGCAGGTGCTCTTCCTCGCCCCGATGATTTACCTCGTCCCGACCCTGTTCATCAACGCGGGCGGCAATGGCTTGACGGGCGTTTGGGCCTCCATGACCATCTCCGACTTCCTTGGCGCGTTGTTGGCCTTCCTGCTGATGCTCTCGCAACGCCACGTCTTCAAAGCGCCCGAACAATGAAAGACATCCACGACGCCTCGCTCAGCCCGACCAACACCCACATCTTGGACTCCTACAAGGTGAAGACCAAAGCAGAGATGCGGGAATACCTGCAAAGGCTACGCGACTTGTGCAACGACCGCGCAGTCAACCTCCGCGACATGGAATCGATGGTGAGGGAATGGCGCTCACACAACTTCTTCTACTGGATGCACATCTTCCGCAGCCGCACCAAGGACGTGGACTTGGAGCTGCACCAATCGTGGTACCGCGAGCTGTTTTGCCGTGTGGTGGATTTCTTTTATTTCTGGTAAAACAAAACACACTGATTATGAATCGGATAGAACGCATTACCCACATGGAGAGCCTCTTCGACAAGAGCACAGAGGTCATCCACCGCTTGGAGCAAGCCCTCGAAGACTTCGCCGCCCTCAAGTCCGACATCGCCGAGCTTGATGCTTATTACACCTCCCCCCAATGGCGCAAGGACTTCGAAGCTGATGAGGCTGGTAAACTGCCCCAAGACCTCAAGCGCGGCGTGCTCAGCGAGGATGGGCTTTGGAATTTATTGGAAGATTATCGGCGGCTGAAGGAGGCAACATGCGAAAAGTAAGAGAAATAGCCGGTTACGCCCTCGGTAGCTTGATGTTCGTGCTGCTCATCCCGATGCTGATGTGGCTGGCCTCGGGGCGGCCTGACCTTTGTGATGTCCCAGTTTGGAGGATGGTGGTAGCCATTGTGCTAGCTGTGCTTGGGCTGTCGCTGAGCGTGTGGAGCATCGTCTACATGCGCCACAAGGGCGACGGCAACCCCATGGATGCCTTCGGGCATGAGGTGGCGCCCCGCACCAAGCACCTGATGACGGAAGGCCCCTACCGCCTGAGCCGCAACCCCATGCTGACGGGGAGTTTCGTCTATTATGCCGGCATGTGCCTCTGCCTCTGGATTTGGCAGGCGTTATTAGTGTTTGTAGCGTTTATCGTTATCATGCTGCTGCAAGTCCGCAGCGAGGAGAAGCGGCTTCGTAAGGATTTCGGTGAGGAATATGAGGCGTATTGCAGGCGTACAGGGCGGTTTTGGCCTTAACAGCAGCCATGTCATGCCAACGTGGGCAGGCGCGGTGGTGGGCATCTATGGCTGCGGTTTTCTTGTCCTTTTGTCTTGAAACAAAAGGACCAAAAGTTCAAGGCCGACATCATCGGCCCCAACGCACGAAGCAGACGCTTCCCCGCCATGTCGGCCATGCCTCCCCGCCCAACCCAGTCAAGGGTAGGCGTTCCCATTCACGATGCTATTCAGCAGCCATGTCATGCCTGCGTAGACAGGCGCGGTGGCGGGCATCTATGGCTGCGGTTTATTCTATCCAATTCTTTTTCAATACCATATCCAACAACAAACGACTACAGTCGACTACAAACGTTTAATCAATGGCTTTTTCTTGACAAGGGTTGCATCTTTGCAGCATAATTCAATTTCATAAGATTATGGCCCAAAAGAAAAAGACTACTAATGACATCATTATTACAAAGGATGGGTCTAGGATGCAGATGAAAGAAAACGAGATAGTTCTTTATCAGCCGAATGACGCCATCCATTTAGAGGTGAGAATGGCGGAAGAGTCGGTTTGGTTGACGCAATCCCAAATAGCGTTGTTGTTCGGTGTAGGACAGCCCGCCATATCCAAACATTTAAACAACATATTCAAAAGCGGTGAGTTGGACGAAAATTCAGTTCATTCCATTTTGGAATATACTGCCGCCGACGGGAAAATCTATAAGACAAAATTCTACAATCTAGACGCAATATTGTCCGTTGGCTACCGTGTCAACAGCATCAATGCCACTATGTTCCGCAAGTGGGCCAACAATGTGTTGAAAGACTATTTACTGAAAGGTTATTCGGTCAACCAACGCTTTGAGAGGTTGGAGCAACGCGTAAGCAAAACGGAAGAAAAAATCGACTTCTTTGTCCGTACTGCCTTGCCTCCAGTGGAGGGCATCTTCTTCGACGGACAGATCTTCGACGCCTACACTTTCGTCAGCGACCTGGTGCGCAGTGCCAAAAGCCGCATCATCCTGTTCGACAACTACGTGGACGACACGGTGCTGGCCCTGCTCGACAAACGAGCCGACGGAGTAAGCGCACAGATTTACACACGCAGCATCACCCAACAACTCGCACTAGACCTACAGCGCCACAATGCGCAATACCGTCCCATCGCCATCAATGCGTTCCCAAACGCCCACGACCGCTTCCTCTGCATCAACGACACGGTGTATCATATCGGCGCCTCGCTGAAAGACTTGGGGAAGAAATGGTTTGCCTTTAGCAGGATGGAGATGGGGACTGAGGTGCTGCTGGAGAAAATGTGATACGCAAAAAGAAAAGACCAACATATTAAGGTTGATTTGAGGGAATTGTGTATATTTGCAGGTTAAACATCAAATATCCTATTATGTACGGATTCAAAAACTTGGAAATCAACAACTTTAGAGGAATTGAGCACCTAACTATTGACGATTTCGTGCAGGTGAACGTCTTCCTTGGGCAAAATAGTTCGGGAAAGAGTTCTGTGTTGGAGAGTATTATTATGCTAATGGGCATGTCGAATCCCGACTTGCCACAAATTATCAATACGATAAGAGGACGAAATTTCAGTAGCTTTTCGGATTTAAGCTATCTCTTCCGTAATGGCGACCTAAAAACGAAGCCAGAAATTGCCGCCAAACTGACGGACGACACAAGACGGTATTTGTCGTTGGAGATGGCCTATAAATTCGATGAAAAATCGCAAGGCGATTTCCAAAACGGACAAATTCCGACATCAGAAACGAAGACTTTTCTCAACACCTTGAGAATGTTGTTTGAGGTGGAATACGATTCCGAAACCAAGAGGTATGAATGTGGTATCACTGTTGGGCAAAATGGAATGACTACGGGTAAAAAGATGGCAGATAACTATATGGAGAAAAATAGCGTGGCCTTCATTCCTGCCGATTTGGCTTCGGGCAACCCAGTGAACGACCTTGTGGAATTGATCAAACGGAAAAGGAAGGAGTATGTGTTGGAAATGATGCAAAAGTTTGATAGCCGTATTACTGCGGTGGAAATCCTGAACAATGCTGCTTACATCGGTTTAGAGGGAATCGATCAGTTGATGGCCGTCAATATGATGGGCGACGGCATGCGCCGTTATCTGAACATCGTTGCCGCTTCAGCCAACCCTATGAATAACATCCTCTTGATTGATGAAATAGATAACGGTCTGCATTATTCGGCCTACAAGAAGCTTTGGGAAGCCATCTTTGCCTTGGCTGTCAGTACCAACAAACAGGTGTTTGTGACGACCCATAGCAAGGAAACACTAACTCGCCTCAATAAAATGCTGGAAGAGCATACCGAATACCAGGATTCTTTGCGGCTCTATACCATTGAGAAGACAAAGTTGGAAGGGCATCAAGCATATAAATACACTTTCGAAGAAATGAAGGCTGCGTGCGACAACGATGTGGAACTTAGAAGTTTAGCACTATGAAAGAGCGGTTTCATATTATTGTTGAAGGATTTGCCGATTTGGTGTTTATTAAACAATATTATCGTCATTTGTTCGGAAAGCCCGCTCCAGAAGGGTTTATCTTTAAGACCGACGGAAAAGACAACCTACCTAAATTTGCCAACCAAATGCACACCATGTCTGCAAATGGTGGCATCAATCTCGTAATCTTTGATGCGGATGAAGACATTGAGGCTCGCCGTAAAGAATTACTTTCGATTAAAGAACAGTTTGGTATTGAGTTTGAATTGTTCTTGTTTCCCAACGACAGAGACAAGGGCGCATTGGAAGACTTGTTGGAAAACATCATCAACTCGAACAACCAGCCGATTTTTGAATGTTGGGAAGGCTACGAAAAGGAACTGGTGAAATTGGACATTCCAGGCAGAACGCCCCCGCCCTTGACCACGCCAGCCAAGAAAACCAAGATTTACGGGTATCTTGAAGCGTTATTAGGGCCCTCAAGCGATGAAAAAAAGTTGATAAAAGAACCTAACCGTAACTACGAGAACACCCAACACTGGAATTTGGATGTGGAGTATTTGGGGGCGTTGAAGGGGTTTTTGGAGAGGAATTTAAAGGAAGAGTAACTATGGAAGAAGTTAAACAACATAAAAGGCGTGGTAAACTTCCTAAAATCGAAGTGGTTGACCTGTTTTGCGGAATAGGAGGCTTGAGTTATGGGATGAAGTCGAAAGGATTTCATGTACTTGAAGGCTTTGATGTGGATGCTACTTGCCGTTTTGCTTACGAGACAAACAACGATGCAAAGTTTGTCGATAAAGACATTAGGAAAGTATCTAAAGAAGACATTTCTCCGCTGTATTCAAAGAAATCCATTAAAGTTTTGGCTGGATGTGCTCCGTGCCAACCGTTTTCTTCTTATGCGTTTAAGAACAAAAATAAGGACGAAAAGAAATATAGTTTGTTAGATGAGTTTGGACGTTTGGTCAAGGAAATCCAACCAGATATAGTGACAATGGAGAATGTTCCTGCGATTGCATCATTTAAATTAAGGTCAGTTTTGGCCGATTTTGTAAAAGTATTGCGAGAGGAGAACTACCATGTCAGGTATCAAGTTGTTTACTGCCCTGATTATGGTATACCGCAGACCCGAAAAAGATTGGTATTGTTGGCGTCTCGGTTGGGAGAGATAGAACTGATACCGCCGACTCATAATAAAGAGAACTATGTCACTGTTAGAGACACTATCGAATCACTCCCTCCATTGAAAGCTGGGGAAGGCTGCCCCACGGATGCGCTGCATAGATGTCGTGCTTTATCCCCTTTGAATATGCAAAGGATGTTAGCAACACCATACGGTGGAAGTTGGAAAGATTGGCCAGAAGAGTTGTTGCTGGATTGCCACAAGAAGGAAGGCGGTAAGAGCTTTGGCAGTGTGTACGGTCGTATGGTTTGGGACGAGCCTGCTCCCACCATGACAACCCTTTGTACGGGAATAGGCAATGGTCGTTTTGGTCATCCTGAACAGAACCGAGCCATCTCGGCGCGTGAGGCTGCATTGATCCAAACATTCCCTACCACATACCAGTTCTTCCCTGATGAGCAAAGCGTTTCTTTGTCAAAAGCTTCTCGCTATATTGGTAACGCAGTTCCACCAAGACTAGGGGAAATTATCGCTGAAAGTATAAAACAACACATCAGAACTACAATAGCATGAAACAGTATAATTTCAACATTTCTTTAAGCATCCTAAATCATTTAGGAAGGAATCTATACAGAAGCTTTATGACCGTCCTTGGCGAAGCCATTTCAAATTCATGGGATGCCGATGCTCACAATGTGTATATCACAATAGACCGTGAGGCAAAAACACTTATTGTGAGAGATGATGGAGATGGGATGAACGAAGATGATTTCCAAAACAAATTTTTGAAAATCGGTTACTCAAAACGTAAGGATAACAAAACTCATACAGAAAGTGGACGACCTTATATTGGCAGAAAAGGTATTGGAAAATTGGCACTACTTTCATGTGCACAAACGATAACAGTTCTGACGAAAACAAACAACTCAGAAGTTGTAGGTGGTGTGATCGATAATTCTGGACTTGATCAAGCAATCAAAGATGATGTTTCTTCCAACGAATATGGGCTTGGCATTCCCGATGATGCATTGGTGGCTACATACAAAGAAAAACTTAACAAGAAAGGAACCGTAATTATTTTTGAAGAACTCAAAGACGGTATCCGTAATCGAATTGATTATATCACAAAACTTGTTGCACTCTATTTTCGCTTTTCATTAAAAGACCCTGATTTTAACATTTATATCAATGACAATTTGATATCAATTAAGGAGTTAGACTCGATTAAAGGAAAGACACAATTTGTATGGATATTAAATAGTATAGATGATCCTTACATCAATGGTGAAACATTTAAAAAAACAAAGACCCTTTCGTTAGAAAACAAGTCAATAAAAGGTTTTATAGCATCTGTAGAAACTCCGTCTGATTTAAAAATTAAGAGCACAGAAGAAAAAATCAGTATTGACTTATTTGTTAATGGAAGATTAAGAGAAAAAGATATATTAAGGCATATCCCTACTACTCGAATTGTTGAAAGCTATCTTTATGGTCAAATACATTTCGATGATTTGGATGATGAAAACGACCGTTTTACAAGCAGTCGTGAAGGTGTTGTACCTGATGACCCAAAATTTAAGGAATTGTTGACGGAATTAGATAAAGTTCTCAGAACGATAATAAATGATTGGGACATTTGGCGTACTGAGAATAATCAAGATGGCGATTCCGAAAATCCAAGATTGTCAAAAAAGCAGAGAAAATCCAAAGAGTTAATCAATATTGTTGTAGAAGAATTCGTTCCACCAAAAGACCATGATACAAGTAGGAAAAAAGTCGAGGGTTGGATAAAAGACATACAAGAAGATGCTGAATTTAACTTGTCTTCGTATGGAGATTGTTTTATTTCGGAGAATTTACTAAGGAAATACATAACAGATAAAAACATACAAATTCCGCAAAATGTTCAAAACAAAATTGATAATTGGAAAACGAATGCTGAAAGTGCAAAACAAAATGCAAATATCAACTTTGAGATAAGAGAGGACAAATCCGATCTATCCCATCTGGACATGGACAATTTAGCATATCTCGCTGACGATGAGAAAGACAAAGTAAAAAAGGCCACTCTTTTAAGAGATGCTGCTGTCTATAAACCCATTAGGGACGCTTTGGCTCACACTTCAAGACTGACATCTGTGGCAAAGAGTCAATTAAACATAACTTATCAGAACATTAAGGCGAGAATTATTGGTTTGTTAAAACAAGCATAAATTAGACATTCACTATATCCAAAGACATAAAATACATTCATCAATTTGTGGGCAAGTAGCAAATACCTTTGTATATTAACAAACATTTAAAAGTGACACAAAATGGGGGAAATTAATACAAAAGAAATCAACAGATTATTCCAAGACTTTCAAACAATTGGGAAGAGCTATAAAGAAAAAATTGGAGAGGGATTGACCAACCTAGATTCTTCAAAAACAAGCATCTTGACAAAGAGTATCCCAGATTTATTAGTTGATATTTTCCCAAAAGAAACATACAAAATAAAAGGTTCAATTGGGCAAGGAAGGATAACAAAATGTCCATGGATTGCCATTATGAATAAAAATGTCACAACTTCAACCCAAGAAGGTGTGTATCTTGTTTTTTTACTTTCTAGCGATTTACAAAGAATATATTTTCAACTTGGACAAGGCGTTACAAAATCATCAGAAGACGATATTATTTCCATGCGTGAAACTATTAGACATACATTGGGACTAGAAAACCAGTTTTTAAGACATTTCAATGAGCAGTCTATTGATGATGAAAGATACAAAAGTTGCGCCATCTATGCTATCGAATGGAATACTAACGACTCCAAATATTGCGAACAGATATTGACAGAATACAAAACAGCATATGATAAATATGTTGATACTTTTGTGGATAAAAAGATAGGTTCTTCGAATGTTATTCACAAAACTAAAACTTTACCAGTTGTCTCCTTTTCTATAAACTCTCTGATAAATAATATTCAAAAAACTGGCCTAATCTATTCCGAAACCCTCATAAAGCGCCTCGCCTTTTCGCTGATGGCCAAGCCTTTCGTCATCCTCAGCGGTTTGGCGGGTTCGGGAAAGACACAACTAGCCTTGGCTTTTGCCAAGTGCTTGAGTGAAAATGAGAACAACAAGTTTGATAAACAAATATGCCCTGTTTCCATCGGGGCAGATTGGACCAATAGGGAGCCTCTGTTAGGCTATCCAAACGCTTTGAAGGAAAACGAATATGTGTTGCCCGAAAGCGGTGTGCTGCAACTCTTGATGCGAGCCTACGAAGACCCAGACAAACCCTATTTCCTGATTCTCGACGAAATGAACCTTAGTGTGGTGGAACGCTACTTTGCCGATTTCCTCAGCGCCATGGAGTCGGGAGAGAAAATCAAACTCTGGGACAATGAAACAGGAAACGTTCCCAAAGAAATTGAATTGCCCAAGAATGTCTTCATCATCGGTACCATCAATGTGGACGAAACCACCTATATGTTCAGCCCCAAGGTGCTCGACCGCGCCAATGTGATTGAGTTCAAGATTGCAGCTAATGAAATGGAAGACTATTTGGGCAAAAAAGTAAACATCAATCTTGAACAGGCCTATTCGGCCTGCGCGGATATGGCTGTGGATTTTGTCAATAAAGCCAAAAGCCAAGTTGAAAAGGACGAGAAAAACAAAGATGTCCTGCTTTCATTCTTCAAAGAACTGAAAGAGGTCAACGCCGAATTTGGCTACCGTACCGTGAATGAAATCAGCCGTTACCTACATTTCTCCGATGGAGAATTGTCTGCTGATTCAGCCATAGACACCGCCATCCTGCAAAAACTGCTGCCCAAGCTGCATGGATCTCGCAAGAAACTTGTTCCTGTGCTTACTTCCATGTGGAAACTTTGCCTAAACAATGGCGGTACCAAAGAAATAGATACCGAGTTCAACACAGACGATTTCAAATATCCCGAGTCGGCGGAAAAGATCCAACGGATGTACAAGGCCGTGGTGGACAATGGGTTTACGAGTTTTGCGGAGGCATAAGGATTTTTATGGTTAGGAGACAATTGTTTATAAGAAATATGCGTTTTTAACACATGGCCAAAGATAACATAATAAAGGTGACAAACCCACTTGTTCCGATTCCCGACGAAGAGTTGTTACAGTTAGCCGACAAGATTGTGCAAGTAATAGAAGAGGGGAAACAATCGCTGGCGATTAGCATCAACGAGATTGTCAAAACTACTTATTGGAAAATTGGTCAGTATATCGTTGAGTTTGAACAACAGGGCAATGTGAAAGCAAAATATGGCACGTCAATGTTGTCGAATCTCGCCAAAGTGTTAAGAGCAAGGGTAGGAAGAGGCTACAGTCGTCCTAACCTGAACAACATGAGGAAGTTCTATCTGATGTACCCAATTTGTCAGACATCTGACAAATCTGGTCTTCCTAAATTGCAGAAATCCGAAATTTGTCAGACGTCTGACAAATTAACGTGGTCGCATATCTGTGAACTCATAACGATAGACGACCCATTGGAACGAGAATTCTATGAGAAGGAATGTGTTGCTCATGGATGGTCTGTTGACACACTTCACCGCCAGAAAGAAAGCGGCCTTTTTATGCGTCTGGCACTTAGCAAAGACAAGGAGGGCATATTAGCATTAGCGCATGAAGGCCAGCGAGTACAGACACCCGAGGATGTGGTAAAGAGCACCTACACGCTGGAGTTTCTTGGCCTTGAAGACAAAAAACAATACAAGGAGAGTGATTTGGAGAAGAAATTGATAGACAATATGCAAATGTTTCTTCTCGAACTCGGCAAAGGATTCACTTTTGTCAAAAGGCAGTATGGTCTTACCATCAATAACACACACTATCACATCGATTTGGTGTTCTATCATAGAATCCTGCGTTGTTTCGTGCTTATAGACCTAAAACGCGGAGCCGTAAAACACAAGGATATCGGACAGATGAACATGTATCTTGGCTATTTTGCCAAAGAGGAGAACATGGAGGGAGACAATCCGCCTATCGGCATCATTATGAGTCATTACAAAGATGAACTGATGGTGGAGTACGCAACGTATGGTATGGATTCTAACCTGTTTGTTTCAAAATATGAGTTGTATCTACCCGATAAAGAAGAATTGCGCAGAATGGTAAAAACAATTCTGAAATAATATGGCAGAGCATCTCGACATATCTATTGCAGGAAAGCACGGATGCGTGAAGCTGCGGGTGTATCCTCTGTCCCAGAATGCAAAGGTATTCAAGGATGAGCATGCTGCAGACTTGGGCGAGTCGAGATGGCAATTGGTGGAGGGCGAGGAATATGAGTATGAATTTAGTGATAACAGGTTTCGTTTCAAGGAACACGAATTGGTTCGCCCTTCAAAAAGTTCACTTTCACGGGGTTGGATTAAAACGGGCATCTATGTCGGTTGCCTGACACTGACCGTCACCAACGATGCAGGCTTTGAAGCCGAGGTCAGTTTTGAGGTGCGTTCCGTCAAAATGGATTACCGGACAGATTACAAGACGATGCTCTTCGACATCACCAGCCACTTCACGGATTTGGTGATGATGCAGGGAGCACCTGTCACTCAACGGTTTGAAGTTGACCCTAACGAAAACAGTAGCACGCTATATCAGCAATTTGCATTTATGAAATCGTTGGTGGACAGCGAAGAGTTTGAAGAAGCCTTGAACAAGATTTTCTACAACCCCATCCACAAATGGACGGGAACGACCATAGAAAAAGACATTTGTTCCGTAAAGAGGCTGGGACGGCAAGAATTAAAACAGGTTGCCTCCAGCAAGAACCGGCTGCCACTGGGTGAAGGAGCAACCATCGGCGACCATATCGACAGCGTTCCGCGAAGATTGTCGGTTTCCTACAAGAGAGACACCGTCGATGTAGCGGAAAACCGTTTCGTGAAGTTTGTATTACAGTCGTTTTCTTCATTTTGCAGTACCATCCAGCAATGCAAATATGCAAAAGACGGGCTGAAAACCGAGGCCGAACTGACGGCCAACAAACTGACGGGATGGCTGAGCCGCAGTTTCTTCCTTGATGTTTCCAACTTGCAGACCATAACCTTGAACAGTCCCGCCTTGCAACGCAAAGAAGGCTATCGGGAAATGCTGCAAGCCTGGATGATGTCGAAACTGGCGGCGCAAATCACTTGGAAAGGCGGCGACAACGTGTATCAAGCCGGCAAACGGAATGTGGCGGCACTTTACGAGTATTGGGTGTTCTTCAAGTTGCTTGACATCGTCAAACAGACCTTCCATTTGGAACTGACGGAAGAAGACGAAAAGAAATTGGTCAAAACCGACCAAGACCGCATCAATCTGGAACTCAAGCAAGGCCACATGAAAATGATTGGTGGCCAGTTCCACGAAGCCTCCCGAACTTTGAATGTGCGCTTGTATTACAACCGAACTTTCAGCACATCCGACCAGTTGGACAAAAGCGGCTCTTGGACCACTGCCATGCGTCCCGATTACACTTTGTCCATTTGGCCAGGTAACATCGAAGAAGCCGAGGCGGAAGAGCAAGACCTCATTGTTCACATCCATTTCGATGCAAAATACAAGCTGAACAGAATCCTGCTCAACGAAAAAGAGCCAGACGAAACACATACTTTTGAAGACGAGGACGCAGACCTTTCGGAAGAAGATGTGCTGATGAACCAAGAAAAGCGGGAAGAAGAAAAAGGCATCTACAAACGGGTGGATTTGCTGAAAATGCACGCTTACAAAGACGCCATCCGTCGGACAAGCGGAGCCTATATTCTTTATCCTGGCTCGGAAAACAAAAGGCTTATAGGTTTTCATGAGGTGTTGCCTGGATTGGGTGCATTTTGCCTGTCGCCAAACAGCATAGAAAAAGACTCAAAAGAAATCGAGCATTTCTTGCACGACATTTTAACGCACATGCTGAACAGGGCTTCCCAGCGCGAGCGCATATCGTATCACACATACGAAATATATAACAGCAAACCATCGGTGCTTTGCGAATCCATGCCCGAGCCGTATGGCAGCGACCGCAACTTGATACCAGAAGAAACCTTTGTGTTATTAGGCTCTTTCCGCGACGAGAGCCATCTGAAATGGATACTTGGCAATCAACTATACAATACGAGAACAGACACGGGAAATGGTTCTGTGCGCCTGAAACAAGAGATTTCTTCTGCAAAATACCTTTTACTGCACAAAGGCGACAAACAACTTTTGCTTAGGTTAGGAAACAAAGGGCCAAGGGTGATGTCAAAAGAAACTTTAATGAAACTGCATTATGCTGAACTTTATACCCCTTCGTTGCCTTATTATGTGGTATTTGATATTGCGGCCACTGAACCAGAAGAAGCGTTTCAAGGCGTAAAATGGGATCTTACCCAGATGGCCGATGACAGCATTATCAAAAAAGGCCATTTAAGTGCTGAACCCGAAGGCGTTTCTATGGCAACTCTAATGAAATATGTAATTCATCATCAACAATAAATCACCTATGTCCTGCCTCCAAGTCATCCTAGCCATTATCTTCCCGCCGTTGGCGGTAATCGACCGCGGCTGCGGCTCGATGCTCATCGTGTTTCTGCTCACGCTCTGCGGCTGGGTGCCGGGCGTCTTTGACGCGCTGATTATCCTGAACAAGAATAATTAGAAACCGACAGGCCATCACTTCCCAAACACCCCTCTAAAAAACTCCACCGTCTCAGCAACGACTTGCTTGCGGCGGCGGGTGATGGTGTGGTTTTCGCCTTCCACCACTTTTAGGGTGGCATGAGGGCCGTAGGCCTCCAGGTAACGCTCGCTGCACCACATCGGCACGATGCCGTCGCGGTCGCCGTGGAGGAGGAGCACAGGGCCTTGGTAGGCCGCAGCCGTGCCATAGATGTCGAGCTGCTGCGTGGTGACGAGGTATTCGCGCCCCAGCTTATACAATCCCCAACAGCGGATGTATTCCGGCGGGTCCTTGGGGTCGAAGCGTGCGTTGAAGAACTTGCCACCCTGACAGGCCTCCTTGATGACCGAGCCTGGGGCGATAAGCACCACACCCGACGGCGCCGTGCTTTCGCTGGCCAGACGTCCGGCTGCCATCGAGGCGACGACCCCGCCTTGCGAGTGACCCAACAAGCCCACACCTTTCACATAGGGCAGGCTTTGCACATAATCCCAGACAGCGCGCGCATCGGCCAGTTCCTTCTCAATGGTCATGTCCTGCTTGCGGCCTTCGCTCTTGCCGTGTCCGTTGAAGTCAAAACGGACGGAGGCGATGCCAACTTTGGCAAGACCTTTTGCGAGCTGCGGCATGGGGATAAAGTCCTTGCTGGAGAAGATGCCGTGCATCAGAATCACCATCGGACATTGATCTTTCGTTGGGTCAAACCCATCGGGTAAAGTGACCTTATAGGCTATCTCGCCTTCGGGGCCTCGAATAATAGTTTTTTGTGCCTGGCAACCCGTTAGAAACGCCAAGCCCAGCATTGTCAAAAGTAGATAATTAACAAACTGTTTCATAAATAGATAACGGCAATTGCCGCGCTTTATTGTAATAATTTGGAGTGCCGATGATGGAATAATTGTACATTTGCGACATCAATAAAACACAAACAACGGGTGAAATAGAAGACTTTGCCCTTGATTTGGTAACGCTATGACCGACCGCCTTACTCCACAGCAACGCCATTATGTCATGTCGCGGATACATGGCAAAGGCACCAAACCTGAACTTTTGGTGCGGCAATGGCTATGGCGGCATGGCTACCGCTATCGCCTCAACGTGAAGAGCGTGCCGGGCAAGCCCGACATCGTCATGCGTCCTTACAGAACGGCCATCTTTGTGAATGGTTGTTTCTGGCATGGACATTTTGTTCAGTTAGGAGTTAGAAGTGGAGAGTTAGGAGTAGACGCTTTGCGTCATTGCGAGGCATCATTCCGTGAAAACGGAAAAAGCAATCCAAATAATACATTGATAATAGAGAATTCTAATTGTTGCAAGATCCCACAATCGAATCGCGATTATTGGGTGAACAAAATCAGAAGGAACCAAGAACGCGACCAAAGAAATTACCAAATACTCCACGACAACGGTTGGCAAGTCATTGTGGTGTGGGAGTGCCAACTGACGCCGCAATTGATTGAAGAAACTATGCTCCGGGTAGAGTTGCTGCTCAACGAGCATTTCCTGGCTTTGCACCAACCGAAGGCGGTGCCATACGAATACCAAGAGACACCTGCGGCCATCGCGGCGGAGGAATAATGTTATGGAAAGAGGTGAGAATTCAAATATCTTTCTATCTTTGCAGCCTAAACCAATCAAAACACATTAAAAATGAAGAAAATCATTACCGCGATAGCGATGTTTTTGTTTGTTGGAATGGCTGCAATGGCTCAAGAAACCAACTACGCCAAAAGCGACTTCGTCCCTGGTGACGAAATCATTTTCGATGACAATTTTGAAGGGGAGAAGCTTGGCGAGTTCCCGTTGAGGTGGGATTTGCTGGACGGCTATGCGGAGACGGCGCAGCAGCAGGGACGCAATGTGATTGCGTTCACCGACAACGGACTAGGACAAGTGATGCCGCTGATGAAACAGAAATGGGATTGGTTGCCAGAGGTGTTTACAGTTGAGTTTGACCTCTACGTGGCTCCGATGAATACAGGAAACGAGGAGGAGTCGTTGCTTGATATGAGTATTTATTTCGGCGACCGCGGCGACGACAGCTACTACAATGCGTCGAGTTATGTGCGCTTCTGGTACAGGGAAGACGGGTCGTGCAACTTGACGTGGAGCCTGCTGAAACCAGACGGGAGCGACCAATCAAGTGGAGAGAAAATGCTGGGATTGAGCCCAGGCAACAGCGATTACCTGGAGAAGGACAACCCTGTGGTTGCCGGGGAGTGGAACCACTTTGCTTTCTCGTTCAACCAGCGGGCATTCAAGGGCTATGTGAACGGCGTGCGCATGATTAACGTGCCGGTCATGAAGGCTCCAGGGTACCTCTTCTTCGCCAGCGGAGCGTTCTATCGCTACACAGGATTGAGCAATGTGCACATCGCCCAAGGTGCCGTGCCGCTCTATGACCGACTCACCACTGACGGCAAGATTGTGACTTACGCCATCACCTTCGAGACTGGCAAGGCCGACCTGAAGCCGGAATCCATTATCGAAATCAACCGTGTAGCCCAATTGATGCAAGAGCATCCCGAACTTGAGTTTGAGGTGCAAGGACATTGCGACAACACCGGTACCGATGCTGTGAACGACCCACTGAGCCAACAGAGAGCCGAGACTATTGTGAACGCCCTCGTGAAGCAAGGTATCGCGCAATCACGCCTCACGCCCGTGGGCAAGGGTTCACACTCCCCCATTGCCTCTAACGATACAGCAGAAGGGCGCGCAAGAAACCGTCGTGTGGAGTTCGTGAAGAAATAAGTCGTCAAATCAGCATTCTCGTCTTCTTCCTATACTCAGCATAGCCTGGCTTGTTTTGGAGCTGGCGCCGTTCCATCATGGGGATGCTGATAAACAGGAAGAGTGCAGTCATGGCGATAGGGGCGATAATCAACCAATCAAAACCGTAGATTGACGCATACATCGTCCAGACGCCCCACCACATCGAGATCTCGCCGAGGTAGTTGGGGTGACGACCGTGTTTCCAAAAGCCCACATTACAATATTGACCGGGGTGTTCTTCGCGAAAACGATGGATCTGGGTGTCGGCAACCAACTGCAAAGTGGCGGCTGAAATGCATATTGCAAAGCCGAACCAAGTCAACATGTTGACTGATGCTGTCGACTCAAACAAACCGAATCCAGGAAGCATGGCAGCAAACACCAAGACGGTAGGCATCATGTTCAGTCCAAAAAAATTGATGACATGGAAAACGAAGGGCGACTGCGTCTCGCGATAACGGGTATAGCGCCAATCTTCATGGGCAAGGCCTTTGAAAGTATAGGCCCAATTGCCCGTCAAACGGATGCCCCAATACCAAACAGCGAGGAGCAGCAGGACGATTGGCAAAGTGAATGCCGACTTGTAAACCACCCAAGCGGTGAACATAATAGGAGGCGCCACGCTCCAATAGGGGTCGTAAACCGACACATTTTTGTAGAAAAGGCCAAATCCCCACACGACGACCGTAGCCACCACATCGGCCAAAAACAAGGCCAACAATTCGTGTAGACCCTTGTTTAGCATCATGAAAACAAAATAGCCTAATAAAATGGCTATCAGATATATAATTCCAATGATGACAATACTAACTGTTTTGGTTTGATTCTTCATGTTACAATCATTTCAAAATAAACTCCAATGTGCCTCCCGACATGATTTGTTGGTGGGTTATGGTAAAATCCTTAATCGGCGTCCCGTTCAGCTTCACGCTCTTGACATGGATGCGTTCGGGTGTCTTGTTCTTGGCGGTGGTGACGAAATCTTTGCCATTCTCAAGATGCAAAGTTGCTTTGGTGAACAATGGCGTGCCAATGACGTATTCTGCCGAACCCGCATGGAACGGATAGAAACCGAGACTTGAGAATATATACCAAGCCGACATCTGGCCACAGTCGTCGTTGCCAGCATAACCGCAAGGCGTGGCACGATAGAACTCACTCCTCACCTGCTCCACCAACTCCTGCGTGCGCTCAGGCTTGCCCGCAAAGTTGTAGAGATAAACAGTGTGGTGGCTCGGCTCGTTGCCATGAGCGTACTGACCTATGAAGCCGCTGGCATTGCCATTGACTTCGCCACTAGTGGCAGTGAGGCTGAAATTCTCGTCGAGTTTCTTCAAGAAGCCTTTCTTGCCGCCAAAGAGGTCAATGAGGCCTTGAGGGTCTTGCGGCACGAACCACATATATTGCCATGCATTGCCTTCCACGAAGCAAGGTTGCTCATACGAAAGCGGATCGAAGCCTTCCATCCAATTGCCCTTCTCATCTTTCGGAAGGAAAAAGCCCATTTCAGGGTCGAAGAGGTTTTTGTAGAACATACTGCGACGATAAAAACGCTCGTAGTCTTCTGTCTTTCCCAATTTCTTGGCCACCAACGCAACGCAAGCGTCATCAAAAGCCTGCTCCATGGTAATGCTGACGCTCTCATCTTGCAAAGTTTGAGGCATGTAACCATATTTTTCCCAAACCTCAAAGGGTGAGTTGAAATGGCTCCTCGTGCTGCTCTCGACCATGGCTTGATACGTAGCTTCCACATCGATGCCTGGAATCTCGGCCATGATAGCATCAGCCAAGACAGGGATGGCGTGGTTGCCAATCATGCAGTAATTGTCCTGTCCCCAAAGGTCCCAGATGGGCAGGTAACCGTAGGTTTGGTGATGCAACACCATATCTCTCACAAACTGCGCGGCCACATCGGGAGCGATGAGTGTGTAGAGTGGATGAGCAGCACGAAAAGTGTCCCACAGGCTGAAGGTGCTGTGATAGGTTTGTCCCGGAGGCATCTGCTTGATTTCGAAGTTGGTATCCATATAGCGACCATCCACATCGCTCATGGTATTGGGCTGCATCAGCACGTGGTAAAGACCCGTGTAGAAGATGGTCTTTTGCTCGTCAGTGCCTTCAACGTCGATACGGCTCAGTTCACGTTGCCAAACATCATGAGCGGCCTTCACATAATCGTCGAAACGCCAGCTCTTGGCCTCGGCCTGCATGTTTTTCCTTGCGCCTTCATTATCGACGGGCGAGATGGCAACTTTCACCATCAATTCCCGACCATCGGCAGGGTCGAAACTGAGGGCGGTACGGAGGGTGCGGCCATTGACGACATCGCTGTTGCCCACATTGAGGCCGCCATTCATCAGCAGATGCTGCTTGAACGGCCTTGAGAACTCGGCGCGGAAATAAACCTTACGCAATTTGGCCCATCCGCAGACGACGCGATAGCCTTCGATGGTGTGGTCGTCAACGAGACGGATTTGAGCCTGGATAATATCATAATAACGGCGGCCTGAGTAATACGCATCTCCACGATAAGTCATTCTGTCAAGGTCGAGGACAATGGTCTGTGGTTGTCCTTTTGGGAAAGTATAGCGATGGATACCCGTGCGAGTGGTGGCCGAAAGTTCCACGTTTACGCCACTTTCTTGCAGCAATACTTGATAATATCCTGGTCGCGCCGATTCCTTATCATGGCTGTAGTGCTGACCGAAGTCGGCGGCTTGGAGTTGTTCGGGCGTCACATTTGCGCTGATGGGCATGAGGCTCACATCGATGAGGTCGGTGCAACCCGTGCCGCTGAGGTGGGTATGGGTGAAACCATAGATGATGTCCTTGTTGTAGTCGTAGCCCGAGCAAGGGTCCCAAGTGACCATCTGTTCGGTTTCGGGGCTCAACTGTACCATGCCCTGTGGCATCGTGGCACCAGGAAAGGTGCTACCGCTGAGAGCGCCCGTCTCGTCAGTCTGCGTGCCGATGAAAGGGTTGACGTATTGGATGTAGTCGTTGGCGCTTTGGGCGCTGAGGAATAGGGGCAGTAACAAGAAAACTGCCAAAAAAGTTTTGGTTTTATTCATGATTTATTCTTTGACTAATTTTACAGTCGTGACTCCATTTTCATTAGAAATCCGCGCTACATAAACGCCTTTGGCAAAATCGCTCAAGTCAAGCTCTGCACGGCCTTCATACAAGGGGGTAGACAGCAATTGCTTTCCAAACAAATCGAAGACAACAACCTCGCCATCAACAGAATTGGACTCAATCATGACATTGCTAATAGTGGGATTAGGGCTAACAATTGCAGAAAGAGCTGGCAATTCAGTGATACCGTCACCAGAATCGTTACCTACCCACACATCGTCAACATACACACCGTCAGCGTCGTTCGATTTGCCCATGAAGCTAATATAGTAGGTGGCCGAAGCCTCGGGCAATTCTAGGGTTACAGTCTCCCAGTTGTCTAAGATATCCGTGTACACCCAAAGGAGATGCCAATAGTCGTCCAACGAGGTGGCATACCATACAGAAAGCTCGTCGGCATTGTTATTGTAGCCGTGGGGTTCCTTGTGCTTGAAGGTAAGAACAGGATTGCTTACAGCGGTGATGTCCAACGGGGCAGAGACGAGCATGGCCTCGTTGCCCAACCAGATAAAAAACGCTGTATTGTTTGGGAAAAGATACCCGGGGTCAACCACCCAACCGTCTTCGCCCAATACGATCTCGCTTTGCCAGCACACGAAGTTGTCCGAGGCCTCAAAGTCATCGAAATAAGGCTCATCGTCGGTGACGGTAATAACATCGCAAAGAGTCGTGAAAGTCAGCGTGTACGACCATTCTGACTCCAACCCTTCACCACAGTTGGCCTTGACTCGGAAAATGTATTCTGTGTTGGGTTCTAAGTTCTCCATCAGATAAGGCTGGGTGGTGACAATCGTCTCGTGTCCGTTCAAGTCAATTGTCCAGTATTCCTCATTGCCTGTCGTTGTCCATCCAAGCAGGGCCGTGAAAGTTGTTATCTGTGTGGCCTGCAAACCCAATGGGCGTGCGCAACCTCCAGCTGAGACGATGTCGATGTCATCGATGAAAATGTAGTATCCGCCGTAGTTGCGACCCAGAAAAGAAACCTGGAAAGTGGATGACAAGTCCTCCAAAGTGAACGACGCACTATACGTGTTCGACCAGTCGCTGAAACTATAGCTTCCTAGTTGGTGCCAGTCGTCGTCGGGTGAGGTACGATAGCTCACCTCGAGTTCGTCAAAATCATACAATCCCATCATTGCGTAAGCGAAACTGAAGGTGGCACTGCTGCTGCCTGACATATCGAAAGTAGGTGAAACTAAACGGGCTGCCACACCCACAACGTCACTTTGGAAAGCCACCACATTCGATAATGTGCCGGTCATCACTGTCCAAGTGGCACTTCCTGTGGATTCCACAGTCCAGCATTCCATCTGCCCCGATTCAAAGTCTTCAGTGTAAGACTGATCTGGGCCGATGGGAATCACACATTGTGCGACCGTAGTAGCGGTGCTAAAGAAAATAGCCATCACAGTGGCAAATAGCGTTTTTGTAAAGGTGTGTTTATTTTTCATGGTTTTTTTGTTTTTAACTGCAAACTATTAACTATCAACTTTTAAAATAATACTGTCCCTTCCCCACAGTGGCCTTGCCGTATTGGATAGCGTTCACAGGACAATGGTGGTAACAGGCCATGCACATCGTGCAGTGGCCGTGCCATTTCGGGCGGCTTTCTTCGAGGGTGATGTTCTGTAACGGACACACTTCCACGCACTTGCCGCAATGGATGCAGGCTTCGGTGGATAGGTACTTGCTGTCATCGGTGGCATATTTGTTGAAGCCAGGATTCACCAAACGGCTTTTCAGCCATGCAAAACGGCCTACTGTCATCTCCGAGAAACACTCTTTGTCAAGAAGACGCGGTATGTTTCGCATCAAATTGTCATCCGCTCTGTCAGTTTTCAGTTGGGCGTTCTCGTCAGTGTCGAGCTTAAAGCCTGGCATACCGATATAAGTTTCAGGCATTTGTACACTGAAGCAAGCTGACAGAGACCAACCTTTCTGCTCCACGGCTTTGCGGAAGATTTTTTCGGTGAGGCCGCACTCGTCGCCCATAGTGCAGGCGAAATAAAGATAGGTTGGCTTTGAAATTTTCAGTTTTTCAATAAAGTCAAGCACCAATTTCGGCGGTGCCCAAGAGTAAACGGGGAACACAAAGCCGAGGCTTTCGCCTTCGGCAAGAGTATAGTCGTATTTGCCTTCACGTGCCGCTTCTGGAATAAAGGTCAAAATGTCGTTGAGACCTGCTGCTATGGTCTCGGCCACATGGCGGCTATTGCCGCAACCACTAAAATAAAATATCATAAGTTACTGAATTTGATGCCGCAAAAATAGACTAAATATCGTACTTTTGCAACCCCAAAAGACACCAGTATGCCCAAAGAATCCCTCAACCACTCCATCCTAAAGTTGGCCGTGCCGAACATCATCAGCAACATTACCGTGCCGCTGCTGGGGTTTGTCGACATGATGCTGATGGGGCATCAGGACAGCATCGCCTACATCGGGGCCATTGGTTTGGGCGGCACCATCTTCAGCGTGATGTACTCCATTTTCAGCTTCATGCGGGCGGGCAC
>CAMZEK010000044.1 GCA_947305795.1 uncultured Bacteroidales bacterium
TGATTGCAATCATCGGTATCGCATTGTTAGCGTTTGTCTTACAAGACCTTTTCCAAAGTCAGGGAAGAAACACGGGCCCGTCGGTGGCCGTCGTCGATGGCGAGAAAATTTCTGTGAGAGACTATGAATTGGTCAAGGAAAAGAATCTTGAAAGCAGAAGGTCTTCATCCAACAGCAACAACCTCTCTTCCGCTGAGACTTATAGCATCTACAACAATACGTTGGAAGAGATGATTAAGGAAAACATTATGGGCAAGGAATACGATGCTTCGGGCATTGGTATTACCTCTGAGGAACTTATGGACCAGATGACGGGTGAACATCCGCATGAATGGGTGGTGCAGAGCTTCAGTGATGCCAACGGTTTCGATCCCCAGCGTGTGACCCAATATCTCCAAAACTTGAGCGAGCTTCCAGCTGATTATTACAACCGCTGGTTGGATTTCGAGAAAGCCTTGAAACAAAACCGTTTGGAGACCAAGTTCAACAATTTGGTGAAGGCTTCCTATTTCCTTCCTACCGCTTTGGCTCAGAAGTATTATGAGAGAAAGAATATGAAAGCTTCGGCTGATGTCGTCGCCTTGCGTTATACCACCATTCCTGATTCAACGGTGACTGTTACCGATGCCGACAACAAGGCCTTCTATGAAGAGAACAAGCACCGTTACGAAACGGATGAAAGACGCGACATTGAATACGTTGTCTTCGAAATCAAACCTTCGGCAGAAGACCGTCAAGAAGCTATGAAGCTCGTGCAGGGCATGAGACAAGAATTGGTTGATACCGATAATGTGATCAGCTTTGTCAATGCCAACTCCGACAAGCGTTACGACAGCACTTGGGTGGGCCGTAAGGATGTTTCTGAGCAGGTTGAGAAGGCTGTTTTCGACAACGGCAATGGTGTTGGCTATGTCTATGGTCCTTATGAGGATGGCGAGGCTTTCAACTTGGTTCGCATTGTTGACCTCCAAAGCCGTCCCGATTCGCTGAAGGCCAGCCATATTTTGATTGGTTACAAAGGTGCTTATGCCAGCCAAGATACTGTCACTACTAAGGAACAAGCTGAAGCCAAGGCCAACGAATTGCTGGCCCAGCTGAAAGCTGCCAAAAACAACGACGAATTGTTTGCCGAGTTGGCTGCCGAGTACAATACCGATGCTACCAAGGATAAAGGTGGTGACCTCGATTGGTTTACTGATGGACAAATGGTTCCTCAGTTCAACGAGTATGTTATCAACAACCCTGTGGGCTCACTTGGCGTGGTGGAAACTCCATTCGGTTACCACATCGTTAAGGTTACTGGCAAGACCGAGCCTCAGCCGAAAGCCCGTTTGGCTTATCTGACTCATGAAGTTACAGCAAGCACAAAGACCTATCAAAACATCTATGCTGAAGCCAACAAGTTTGTCACCGAGAACAGAACCTACGATCAATTCAACCAGGCTATTGAGGAGCAAGGTCTGACCAAGCGCACCATGCCGAGAATGAACAAGTCGACTTATCAGATTGCCGGTATTGAGAATCCGCGTGAGATTGTCCGTTGGGCTTTCGATGAGAAGACCAAGAAAGGTGATGTCTCAGAAAAGATCTTTGAACTTGACAACATGTTGGTTGTGGCTGCTCTGACGGGTGTCGTCCACGAAGGCTATGCTCCATTGGAAGCTGTTGTTGACCAATTCAAGTATCAAGTCCTCAACAAGAAGAAGGGTGAAATCGCTGTCGAGAAGATGAAAGCTTGTGGCAACGATATCGACAGAATGGTCAAAGAGCTGGGCGCTGAATCTACCACGGTTTCTGATATCGCCATCGAATCCCGTGTGTTGAGCAACTTTGGTGTGGAAGCTGACATTGTCGGTAAACTCCTTGGTATGAAGGAAGGCGAAGAGTTGGGTCCCATCGCAGGCAATAGCAGTGCCTTCATTATCAAGAACGTGAAGTTTACGCAGCCTGAAACTCCTGAAAACTATAGTGACATCATCAGAGAAAAGACCAGCCAGTATACCAACAAAGTGTTGGGTGGTGCCGTCTACCAAGCCTTGAGAGATCAAGCTAAGATTAAGGACAACAGAACTGAGATTTTCTAAGCGTTTTGTTGAATATCAAAACAAGAAGGTGCGTCGGGGTTGTTTCGACGCACCTTTTTTTGAATAAGGTATACTAACCTGACTATTCTTGCGTTATAATCCAAAACATATTTGATTTTTCATATCATTAATTCTTATCCAGATGAAAAAAATTAATTACCTATTGTTTGTCGTAGCTTTGGCTATGTCCTTTGTAGGTTGCCGTAAACCTGTCGAAGTGTCTTTTGATACTACCACGCAGGAGATTAATGCACAAGGAGGCACGGTCGAGATCGTGCTGAAATCCAACGGTGATTGGACAATCAACCCCACAGCAGAATGGATTGCGGTTTCACCCATGTCAGGTAAGGGCGATGCCACATTGACCCTTACTGTCGAAGCAAATACGACAGGAGAGGATAGGTCCACACAAATCAAAGCCACTACCAAGGACAATACCGCTACTTTGAATCTGACACAGGGAGCTCAATCCCCACAGCCTCAGTATTATCTCAATGTTTCGCCGAAAAATTATCGATGTGGAGGCGCGGGTGGTGAGTTCACAGTTGAAATATCGTCAAATTTGGATTGGACCGTTACCACTCCGCAATGGATTACCTGTTCGGTGATGGAAGGCTTCGACGATGCTACGGTTACTTTGACTATCAGCCCAATTGAAGATGAAAAAATCGAAATGCGTGAGGCCGATGTGTTCTTTGAGAGTTCACTTGCCTCTGATAAGGTTCATGTAGTTCAAACGGTTGACCCAATTATGGGCATTGAGATTATGCCAAAGAATCTTGAATTTGTCTGCACAGGCGAAACGAAAATTATTGCGGTATTCACGGAAGATGCATGGACAGCATCCATGGACGTTGATTGGGTTACCTTGAGTCAGACCGAAGGTCAGGGTGATGCCGAAATCAGAGTGACTTTAGGCGAGAATCCTGGTTATGAGCAACGCCAAACCACGGTGCTATTCACCACAGCTGGTGGTGCTCAAGCTATGCTCGGCATACGTCAGGAAGCTTCGCCCAATCCTCACTTTCTTGAAGTCTCTCCTCTTGAGTTCCAATTTGAAAAGGAAGGTGGAGAATGTGAGATCAGTGTCAACTGCGATACTGGATGGGAGTTTGATATGGCGTGTGACTGGTTGTCGCTTTCGCAGCAATCTGGAATAGGTAATGCCACTGTCGTTTTGACGGTTCAGCCGAACTTATTAACAGAGCCAAGGACAAATGCCTTTTTCATAAAGTCAGGTAACCTATATTATGAACTCTCTGTCACCCAAGCTCCTGGTGACACTCCACTAATGGTTGAATTTGATGCCGATACTGTGTTTGTTGTTTATACGGGTGGGTTGCAATTGTTGTCTTTGGCTTCGAACACAACATGGCAACTACAAGCGAGCAGCTGGATTACTCTGATAACCAGTTCAGGTGAGGGAGATGCTGAGTTTGACATTGCTGTGGATAGCAATACGGATCCTAACAATCGTATTGGTTTTGTGTCTGCCGTTCATAATGGGCAAGAGATGGCTAACATAATTGTGGTTCAGGAAGGCAAACCCAATATTTTGGAGACCGACATAACCGAACTTGATGTACGTCCAGAGGGTGGCAGTTATGAAATCCAGGTGACCTCGAACCAATCGTGGGCTGTGAATGCCGATGTGAATTGGATACATTATGAACCCCAAAATGGTTTTGGCAATAGAATACTTACTGTCACAGTTGATCCTATGATGGGTGCTCGACCTCGAACAGGTCACATCAAATTGAGCGGAGAAACGGGTAGTTTGGTGATTATCACTGTGAACCAGCATCAATAAAAAAAGGAGAGCGTGAGCTCTCCTTTTTTATGCCGTCTGTGAGGATTAGAATCCCATGCCAAACCAATACCAAAACTTGTTTTCCATTTCCTTCCATGCTTGACGCGTTGAAGCAGCGAAGTCGGTAGTGTATTGGTTGAGGAGTTCGGTGGCTTCTTTCTTCTTGCCATCGGCAATCAAGGCTTGGGCTCTGCCTTCAATGGCGGGGATTTCATCGAAAGCTTTCTTCTCAAAACGATTGGCAGTGCCGAGGAGGGTTTGTTTGGTACGACCCCATTGCACGGTGGCCAGTTTGTTGGCTTTACGATAGTGCCAGATCCAAGCCTCATCGCGGTAACGTAGTTGACCGCATTTGTCGAAACCTTCAGGCAGGGTAGTGGAGCCTGAGAAGATTGGGATGCGCGGGCTTTGGCCTGGGTTGTCGCAGGCCATCCAGCAGATAGCGCCAATCTCGTCGGGCATCCAGCTGCGGCATTGGATGATGTGATGGTAGCTACTCCAAGCCACAGCCACTGTACGTTGGAAATTGATGGTTCCTGGAGCCAAATAATTAATGGTGTTCATCATTGCACTGCTCACCCAAGGATTAGCCACGGGGCTGATGATGGTATCTTCAACAACGCCATCGTCGGTGCGCTTCTTGGCCACCATTTTTACGTTGCGGGTCATGTCCATATCGGTGCCTTCATAGGTGCTACGGAAAAGTTCCATCACCTTGCGCACATCGACGTTCTCATCGGGTTTCACGGAGAAGGGTAGTTCAGGCATGTCACGGTTGAGGTTCAGCGAAGGTGCCAGCTGGCTAAGGATGAAAAACTCGCGGTCACTGTAGTTTTTGCCACCGCCGTAAGAGGCGCGGAAAGCCTTCCAGAAGATGAAGTCGCCCTTGCCATCCCAAAGGCCATATTTCTTCGCTACGGCTTCGCAGTTGTCGGAGCAATAGAAATCCTTGCTTCCACGTTCAAGTTTGCCGATACGGGCGATGTTGGCTGAAACACCCACTTCGTCGTCGGGGATGCGCTTGGCTGCCCACACGCCACCGATTTTGTCGGGGCCTTCGCCAAGGATTTCCATTTGCCACACCTCGTTCTTGTCGGCGATAGTGATGCACTCGCCGCCGTCGCCATAACCGTATTCCTTGACGAGATTACCGATAAGTTGGATGGCGTCTCGGGCATTGTCGCAGCGCATCAAGGCCACACGTTCCAATTCCTCGATCATGAACATGCCTTTGTTGTTGACCAAGGTATCAGGACCAGAGAAAGTGGTCTCGCCGATGGCTAGTTGTTTCTCGTTGAGGCAGGGATAGGCGGTGTTAAGATAAGCGTAGGTGTGTGCCACTTGTGGGATTTCGCCAGCCAGTTCCACGTTGCGGTTGTCGAAGGGGTCTTCGGTGTGCATCGTGCCTTTGTAGACCTTGTGCGTCTCGATGGTTTCATCGGCTTGGCCTTTTTTCTTCTTGCCTTTGGCAGGTTCGGCCACTTTGTGGTCGGCGGCAGGCTCCCAACGCATCCAGGTACGGTAGCGGCCGTCGCAGGTGTGGGAGGTGATGACGGAGCCGTCGGTAGAGGCTTTCTTGCCCACCATGATGCTGGTACAGTTGGCGCCGACGCGTTGTTCGTTTTCGTCTTGTGCCATCGTGTTCAGGCCGATGAGCAGAAGAGCGGAGAGGAGTAATGATTTGAATTTAAGCATATTAATTGTTTAATTGTTGATTGTTTAATTGTTTAATTGATACAGATTGGGAATTTGTGTCTTTTGACAGATTCTGAGAATCCAAAAATAAGAAAGAAATCAATAGGTTTTGTGTTTTGGAATAAAAAGATTCATTCCCAAAACAATTCCTCTGCCACTCCATCGGTGAAGAGCATCTGCTCGTCTGTGAGGTAGAGAAATTCTCGTGTCTGTGAGAGTCTGCCTTCGGCTATCAAAGGCTGGGCGTGTTGTTCACAATAGGTGGAGAAACTTTCTCCCATCTCGCGTTTTAACCATTTCAAGTCGATGCCCCAGTGAGTGCGCAGGCGAAGCATGACGTATTCGTCGTATTGTTGCTCAGTGGAAAGGCTTTCTCTTTCTGAGTCGGACCCTTCGACAGGCTCAGGGACCCGTGCACAATACTTCTCAACGCTGGAAACATTCCATTGCCGTGAAGCGCCATCAAACGAATGCGCCGAAGGCCCGAAGCCTATGTAAGGCGTCCCGAACCAATAGCTGGCGTTATGCTTCGAATGCATCCCTGATTTACAGAAATTGGAAATCTCATAATGCAGATAACCATTTTCGGCGGTACGCCGGCAAAGGATTTCATAGTCGCGCAGGGCATCGTCTTCATTGATGGGCAGCACTTTGCCTTGTTCAATCTGTTTGGTCAAAATGGCGTTGGGTTCCAGGGTGAGCGCGTAGGCTGAAAGGTGGGGGAGACCATAGGCAAAGAAAATGTCCAAGTTATTGTTCCATTGCTCGGTGTTGGAGGAAGGGAGGCCATAGATGAGGTCGATGCTGATGTTCTCGAAACCAGCTTGTTTGGCCCAATCGAGGCATTGCTGGGCGTGATGCGAATCGTGGCGACGGCTCAGATACTTTAGGTCGTTGTCGAAAAAGCTCTGGATGCCGATGCTGAGCCTATTGACCCCAAGTTGGCGCAAGCCTTCGAGGTATTCCAACGAAAGCGTGTCGGGATTGGCCTCAAGGGTGATTTCGGCATTAGGGGCTACTGGATAATGCGCATTAATAAGGTGAAGCAACTCGCCGATTTCCTTTAGGGAAAGCAGTGAAGGCGTGCCGCCACCGAAATAAATCGTAGTGACGGCATCGCCTTGCAAATAATCTTTCCGCGTTACAATCTCCGCCTTCAATGCCTCCAAAAACCGCTCTTTCAGCTTCAAGGAAGGCAGCGAATAGAACCCACAATAGGCACATTTCGAGTTGCAGAAAGGAATATGGATGTATATACCAGCCATCTTACTTTTCAACGACCAGTTTCACGGTCTTTTCTCCATCATTGGTTTTGAGACGCACGAAATAGATGCCGTTTTGTAGGCGGCTGATGTCAATGGTCTCAAAGTTTTCATCGATGCGCAGCACACTTTGACCCATGATGTTGAACACTTCCACTTGACTGAGACCAACACCTTCGACGTGCAGCATGTCCTTGGCAGGGTTCGGATAGACCTTGGCTCCCTTGTTGTATTCTGGAACGGCATCAGGAATCACCTCTACCGAGAAGGGGGCACAAGCCGACTCACAGTTGTCGTCGAAAACAGCGATGACGACGTATTCGTAGGTTTGGAAGAACTCAACTTCGAAATCCATATATTCCGGCATTTCCAGGAATTCTTGCAGAAGCTCGCCATTCTTCTGGATGAGGTAGCCTAACAGGTTGCCCGTTGAGCCAGGTTCGGGTTCGCTCCAGTACAAATACACTGTGGATACGTCACCACCCGTTTCAGCCATCAGGTTGGTAACGGGATTGCAGCTGACGACCACTTCTTCTTCACGAAGCCAGCCCATGCGGTCGTTGCTGCCTTTGTAGGTGCCATAAACCAGGTTCTCGACAGGTTGGTTCAAGGCGTAGGCAGTGACATAGACTGGGTCATCGGGTGAGAAGTTCTGAACGTAGGTCAAGGTGACGATTTCCAGCATGCCGTCACCATTGATGTCGCCGAAGTTGGCCCCATTCATATAGGAGAGACCTTGCGGGCGGAGCGGGAAGCCTTCGGTGATTTCCGTACCGTCCATTTCCCAAGCGCGGATGTAGCCTTCGTTTCCGTCCATCAGGTTGAAGTCGGTGATGATTTCGTTCTCGCCGTCGCCGTCGATGTCGACCACGGAAACGAAGCCTTCAACACCTGAAGTCAAGTTGAGCGGGAAGCCAGGAGCCACATTGCCGTCGATGTCGTATTGGTAGAACACGTTGCCCTCGCCAGAGACGCCCATGAAGATGGCGTATTGGTCACCATTTTTGGCTACCGTGGGAGCGGAGTAGGTCCAATAGGAGACAGGCTTAGGCCATCCTGTACGGTATTCGCCCGTGCGGGCATCGCGTACGTAATGGTTTGGGTTGTCGCCGTGGCAGGCTCCAACGAGGCTCCAGTTGCCATCGCCTTCGAAGTCGACCACGAGCGGCGATTGGTAGGAATATTTGTAGGCTTCATTGCTTTCCACCGTAAAGAGCAGTTCGCCCGTGTGGCTGATGCAGTACAAGGCAGAGGTTGTGGAGGCAAAAATCTCAAGGGAGCCGTCGTTGTCGATGTCGGCCAATGTGGGGGTAAAAGCAGGCGTGGAAGGCAGTTCGAAGGGGAAGCCTTCCATCTCCTCGCCTTGGAGATTCCACACATGGATGCCGGCCGAAATGTTGGCAGAGGCTTTGCCACGACCACAGAAGATGATTTCCAACTCACTGTCGTTGTTGAGGTCGGCCAGAACGGGTGCGCAGATGAGCGGATTGTTGTTGGTGACCGTCGAAAACAGAACGTTGCCGTTCGCATCGAAGACGTTGAAGCCGCCACGGGCATTGCCGTAGGCCGTGAGGACCACGATTTCGAGGATGCCGTCTTTGTTGATGTCGCCCACGGCAGCAGGATATTGGGCCATGCCACCGACTAAGGCCTGTGTCCAAAGCACGTTGCCTTGCCCGTCGATGACATTGATTTCCTCGTTGTGGCATAGGATGATTTCATCGGCGCTGTCGTTATTGAGGTCGGCCAAAGCCAAGCCACGCATGGGCTTGTAGGTAGTGTTGGAGGCAAAGGTTAAGGGAAAGCCGGGCATGGGCGTCAGACCATCGCGGGCCGCTGGAGGCAGCTGTGCCTGTATGGTTTCGGTACGGATTACGCCCTCTTCGTTGATGAAAGCCCGTGTCGCCGGTTGTTGTGCATTAATACCCAACGACAACGAAAAGAAAGCTAGGAATAGTAGACATAACTTTTTCATGGTAATGTGTTTTGATGTAAAAGAAAGGCCGTTTCATTACCGGTATCACCAGCGAATGAAACGGCCTGAAATCCATTAATTAATGATCAGATTATTTCTCTTTTTTGCAGCAACCACAGATGCACTTGTAGCAAAGGCCAGCGAGGCAGGCACCAACGAGCGGAGCCACGATGAAGAGCCACACTTGACCCATGGCGCTCCAACCGTCGCACTTTGAGAACAAGGCAACGCCGAGTGAACGAGCGGGGTTCACTGAAGTGTTGGTCAGCGGGATGCTGATGAGGTGGATGAGCACCAGGGTGAGACCGATGGCCAGACCGCCGAACTTGCCGTTGGCATGGCAACTGTCGGTGACGCCGAGGATGACCATCAGGAACACGAAGGTCAACAGCGCCTCAACGAGGAAGGCACCGCCAGTGGAGATGGCTTGGTAGCCCGTTTCGGGACCGCCGCAAGCCTTCTGGAAAGCTTCACCAAAGCCGTTGGAAGCGAAGACGCCGGTAGCGCCACCGCCGATGGCATTCCAAATCACGAGGAGCAAAGCGCCAGCGATGATACCGCCGATGAACTGGGCAGCCCAATAGCAAAGCATCTCTTTAAAGCTCATGCGGCCATTGACGAAGACGCCAAAGCTCACGGCAGGATTCAGGTGAGCACCCGAGATGTGACCGATGCCGTAGGCCATGGCCACCACGGTGAGACCGAAAGCGATGGCTACGCCAAGGAATCCGACATGTCCGAAAAGAGCGGTTCCGCAACCGCCAAAGACCAAGACGAATGTGCCGAACAATTCAGCAAAGAACTTGTTACTTGTTTTCATAACTTTTTAAATTTTAGTTAGTTATTAGTTGATTTAATGATGTTTTACAACTTTGGTTCAATTCTTATAGCCTTTTTCAATACCGCAAAAATACAAAAAACTTATCAGAAAACAATTTTTATTGATTTTTGTGCTTTTGAGTTTTTTTTCTATCTTTGCGCTTCTTAAATGTCGAGTTATGAAGGTGCTAATGAAGATATTAACCATCGTTTTTATCGCTTTGCTCGCTTCTACAGGTGTGGCGCAAGAGTCTAATTCCTACCGCTTTTCGCTTGAGGACTGCCTCCGTTTTGCCTTCGCCAATAGTTACGAGCGCAAATCGATGGAACTGACTGGCGAGACCTTGGAGACGACCTACGAGCAGTCGAAACAACAACGTCTGCCCAACTTGAATGCTTCGGTGGGACAAAACTTCTCAAATAATGAAAACGGTTGGTCCACCTCGGGCAATGTGAGTGTTGGCTCTTCCGTGACGATTTATCAAGGCGGCAACATCAGCAAAACCATTGAGCAAAACCGCCTCAACATGGAGCGCAATGAGGTGCAGTTGGAACGTTATGACAACCAACTGACGACCCAGATTTTGCAGAGTTTCCTCACGATTCTCGGCAATCAGGAACTGCTGAAGTATCAGCTTGAAGTGTTGAACACCAGCCGCGAGCAAATGAAGCAAGGCCGTGCGCGTCACAAAGTGGGTGCCATCCTCGAAAGTGACTTGTTGCTGCTTGAGGCACAATACTATAGCGACTCGAACAATGTGGTCGACACGCGCATTAATATCGATAACAACCTGCTGGATTTGAAGGTGTTGCTTTCGATGAACCCGACTGACGTTTTGGGAATCATCTCCCCTGATACGGATAACCTTGACAATTTGATGGCGTCGTTGCCCGAAGAGGAGGAAACCGTCAGCCTTGCGTTGGAGTATATGCCCGAGCTGCGCATGAGCGACTACGATATCCGTTTGGCCGAAAAGAGTGTCGACTTGGCGCGAGGCAACTACTTCCCGACCATCGCAGCCAATGCCAACGTGGGTATGGGTGTGCTTTCGTTCGACGGCGACGGCAACTCGAAGTGGTACGGTAAACCGACCGAGAGTGTGGGCGTCTCGATGAGCATCCCGATCTATAGTCGTGGTCAAACCAAAGCCAACGTGAAGAAAAGCCGTATTGCTTTGGAACAGGCTCAACTGGATTATGAGCAGTCGGCCCTTACGGTGCGCCAATCGGTGGTGCAGGCCTACCGCAACGTAGTCTCGGCCTTCAATGCCTATAAGGTGTCACAGGTAAAGGAGAATGCCTATAGTAAGAGTTTTAATGCGTATAATATTCAATATCAATACGGTACAATCACAACGGTGGAATTGCTGCAACAGCAGAACGCTTACCTGAACGTGTTGAATACCTACATTCAGAACAAGTATTCCCTGGTGATGAAACGCAAGATTTTGGACATTTACATGGGAAAACCGATCGAATTGTGACTGTAGGGCTGTCACACCGTGGCAGCCGCAAAAAACGAAAATAGATAATTGCGAAATATGAAAAAGAAAAGAAAAATAGGGCTGATTATCTTAGGTATCATCGTCGTGGCTATTGCTGCGATACTGATTGTAAAAGCCAAGAAATCAGCGAACAAGGAATTGGTTATCCGTACCCATGTGGTTGCGGAGTACACCGTTGAGAACACGGTCACCGCGACGGGCACCATCGAGCCGGTGGAGACCGTCGAAGTCGGTACGCAAGTATCGGGTAAGGTGGAAAAAATCTATGTCGATTTCAACGATGTGGTGAAGAAAGGTCAGCTGATGGCCGAATTGGACAAGCAGACGCTCAACCAAAGCCTGAGTCGTGCCAAAGCCAGCCTTACCTCTGCTGAGAGCCAACTCAATTATGCCAAACTCACCTACGAACGTACAAAACAACTTTATGAAGCGAATGCCGCAACGTTGGCAGCCTATCAAGAGTCGCAAAACGCCTACACCCAGGCCCAGATGAGCAAACGAAACGCGCAAGCCGCCTACGACCAGGCTATGGTGGATTTGGGCTACGCCGAAATCTATTCGCCTATCGATGGCATCGTCCTTGACCGTGCCGTGGAAGTGGGCCAGACCGTAGCCGCCTCGTTCAGCACGCCTACCTTGTTCACCTTGGCCAACGACTTGACCAAGATGCAGGTAGAGGCTGACGTCGATGAAGCCGACATTGGGCAAGTGAAAATGGGACAGCGCGTAACTTTCACTGTCGATGCCTACATGGACGATGTGTTTGAAGGCACCGTGAACCAAATCCGCATGAAACCTACCACCACGAGCAATGTAGTGACCTATACCGTCATCATCGACGCGCCCAATCCTGACCAAAAGCTCTTCCCCGGCATGACTGCCAGCGTGACCATCGTCACTGAGGAGCAAACGGGTTTGGCTGTACCCGCTGAGGCGTTCAATTTCACTCCCGACGAGCAGGTGTTGAAAGCTATTCGCAAAGCCGAAAAGCCCGAAGGACAACGCCCGGAACCACCTAAGATGCAGGAAGGTGAACCCACTGCCGATCATACTGTGGTTTGGCTTAAAAGAGGCGACGACATGATGCCACGTCCTGTCAAGACAGGCATGAGCGACGGTGCCTACAAAATCATCGAACAAGGGGTGCAAGCAGGCGACTCAGTGGTGCTTTCGGCGCAGTTTGTTACTAAGGAGAAGGAAGTGAAGAAGGGCGAGAATCCCTTCATGCCCGGCCCTCCCGGTAGAAACAGGAACAGCAACCAGCAACAGAAAAAATAACGCCTGCCGTTATGAACGAGAAGCAATCCATCATCAAGGTTGAGAACCTCAAGCGGACGTTTATCGTTGGCAGTGAGGAAGTTCACGCGCTTAAAGGTGTGTCGTTCGACATTTGCCAAGGCGAGTTTGTGAGCATCATGGGCTCATCGGGTAGCGGCAAGTCCACCTTGCTCAACATCCTTGGTTGCCTCGACCAACCTACTTCGGGCGAGTATTTCATTGATGGCATCTCGGTCAGGGAGAGGAGCAAAAACGAGTTGTCGGACATCCGCAACCGAAAGATCGGCTTTGTGTTTCAGTCCTACAACCTCTTGCCGCGCACTTCGGCATTGGAGAACGTGGAGCTGCCTCTGGTGTATAACCCCGACGTGTCGCACCGCGAGCGTCATGAGCGGGCGCAACACGCGTTGGAACTCGTGGGCTTGAAAGACCGCATGGGGCACATGCCCAATCAGCTGTCGGGTGGTCAGCAGCAGCGTGTGGCCATCGCCCGAGCCTTGGTGAACGACCCGGTTATCGTGTTGGCTGACGAAGCCACAGGTAATCTCGACACCCGTACTTCGTACGAAATCATGAGCCTCTTCCAAAGCCTTCATGAGCAAGGCAAGACTATCGCCTTCGTGACGCACGAGTCTGATATTGCAGTATTTACGAGTAGAACCATCTTCCTTCGCGACGGTCACATCCTCCGTGATGAGCCTGTGGCGACCAAATCGGCAGCCGAGGCTTTGGCAGCCCTGCCGGTAGACAACGATTATTGATATGGATATTCTGAACCTCATACGGATTTCGGCTAAAGCCCTGCTGCGCAACAAGACGCGCTCAGCCCTTTCCATGCTCGGCATCGTCATCGGCATTGCTGCCGTTATCGCGGTGGTTAACTTGGGTGAGGGCTTGAAGCAAAGCACCGCCAACCAACTCTCCGACATGGGCACCAACCTCATCATGGTGATGCGTGCCAACCAAAGGCGTGGCGGCGTCAGCATGGGCTCCAGCAACGTGCAGTCGCTCAAAGTCAGGGATTGTGAACTGATAGCCAAAGGTGCCAAGAATGTCACTATGGTCAGTCCCGTGGTCAATAGCGGTGGACAGTTGGTGAACGGCTCCAAAAACTGGTCGGGAACGGTGTATGGTGGCTCACCCGACTATCTGGAAATCCGCAAATACGAAATCGCCACAGGTGTCAACTTCACGGAAGAAGACGTAAAGAAATATGCCAAGGTCGGCTTGATCGGCCAGACCATCGTGGAAGAGCTGTTCGACGAGGGTGAAGACCCCATCGGCAAGACCATCCGCGTGGGCAATATGCCTTTCAAGGTCATCGGCACGTTGAAGGAAAGGGGAGAGAATGGTATGGGCATGGACCAGGACGACCTCGTGGTGATGCCTTATTCGACGGTGCAGAAGCGTATGTTGGGTGTCGATTACATCCAGCAAATCGTGTGCTCGGCAGCCTCCGAAGATGTGGCTGAAGCTGCTGTGGAGGAGATTGAAAGTATTTTACGGGTTTCGCACAAAATCCCGGAAGGGGGTAACGATGACTTCGAAGTGCGTACCCAACAGGAGATGCTGGAGATGATGTCGTCGATGACGGGTATGATTACCACGGTTTTGGTCGCCATCGCCTTGATTTCTTTGCTGGTAGGCTGTATCGGCATCATGAACATCATGTATGTCACGGTGACGGAGCGTACCAAGGAAATAGGTTTGCGTATGTCCATCGGAGCGAAGAACTCCGCCATTCTATTACAGTTCCTCACCGAGAGCATCATCTTGAGCCTCATTGGCGGCGTGATTGGTCTATTGTTGGGCTTACTGCTGTCCTACGTGGTTTCGCTGGCCATGTCGTTGCCATACGTTGTCAATGTGGGGTGGATGATTATTTCCTTTGTCTCTTGTGCCATCCTCGGCCTCATCTCAGGCTTCTTCCCCGCCTTGAAGGCCTCGCGCACCGACCCGATTAATGCATTAAGATACGAATAGCCCTTGCCTATGAATGGAAATTTTACGAATAATGATGTAGACAAATACTTGTCATTCAAAGTAATAGTTATTCTTTCCCTTGCCATTACGATGGCGTACTATTTTTTGTACACGCTGAACCATTATTTTGGAAGACCTTCTTTTGCCAATAAAGAGACGGAGCAGTTAGCGGATAATCCCGAAGGCAAATCAAACATCATCCGGTTTTTGGATGCCCGTGCCAGGGCGCAAGAACGCCGGGACCCCCCCCCAATGCCACCAGAGGAAGATAAGATGGATTTTTACCAAAAAGTGGCGTTGAACATCCCGTTTACCTTCGTCATGGTGTTTGCGGTGATGTTGCTTTGTAGATTTGTATTTGCCAGGAATTTCAAGCGGCGAAGCGATGAATTGGCGGTGATTATCGTAGGAACAGTGGTAATTACATTCCTGTTGAGTGCTATGTTTACCATAATTCAACTGATCATCTTTCCTGACTGGCCCGATCCGAATAGGAGGGTCTTCTCGTATGTCATGAGGGGCTATTTGGGCGATTGCTCTCTGATGACCATTGCCCTCATGGTGGCTTATTTGGTGCGTTCACAATATCGGGAGAAGATGGCCGATGTCGAGAACGAGTCCCTGCGAGCCGAAAACTTGACTTCGCGCTACGAAACCTTGAAGACCCAAATGGATCCCCATTTCCTCTTCAATTCGCTGAACACCTTGAAGTCGCTCATCGACCTTGACGCCACCAAGGCCGAGGATTTTGTCCATCAGCTTTCTTCTGTGTTGCGCTACACCTTAAAGAATGAGGAGATGGTGACCTTGGAAAAGGAGTTGGATTGTGTGCGTTCCTATTGTAAGATGATGAAAATACGCTATGGCGACAACCTGATTTTCGACCATCACATCAATCATGAAAAGTACGACAATTACCACGTCTTGCCGCTTTCCATCCAAGGACTGATAGAAAACGCCATCAAGCACAACGTCATCTCTTCACGTCAGCCTTTGACGGTCCATATAATGACTGATGATGATAACCATCTGATAGTCAGCAACGAAATTCATCCAAAAATCGGAAAAGAGGAAGGAAGTGGCATCGGCTTAGCCAATCTTTCGGAACGATATCGAATAAAATGGAACGAAAATGTTGAAATTTTTGACGACGGAACGAATTTTACTGTAACTTTGCCTCTTAAACAAAACGAAAAATACTATGAAAGCACTGATTATTGAAGATGAAATGATAGCTGCGAAAGCGCTGAAGAAACTTCTTGGAGAGGTCAGCCCGGGTATTGAAATCGTAGGTGTCCTTGAATCCATTGAGGATAGCGTCGAATGGATTGAAGAGAATCCGATGCCCGATGTCATCTTTATGGATATTCATTTGGCCGACGGATCCTCGTTTACCATTTTCGATAAGGTCAGCATTACGTGTCCTGTCATTTTCACAACAGCATACGACGAATATGCGCTCAAAGCTTTTGAGGTGAACAGCATCGACTATCTGCTGAAGCCCGTTAGCAAGGAGGCATTGGAACGTGCCATGCACAAATTACTTACACTGTCGGAGACCCGTGTCAATTCCGACCAAGTTGAAAAACTTTTAGCCCAATTGGGTGAAAAGAAGAAATTCAGAAATTATTTTTTGCTTCCCGAGCGCGACAAACTCGTTCCTTTGTCTGTCAGTAATGTTGCTTACGCATACATTGAAGCCAAGACTGTGAAGATGGTTACTTATGACAATAAGTCCTATTACCTCACGCAGACTTTGGACGATTTGATTGCCCAGCTTGACCCCCACGAGTTTTTCCGTGCCAACCGCCAGTTTGTGGTGGCACGTAAAGCCATCAAAGATGTTTCGGTGTGGTTTGGCAACAAGTTAGCTATCAACTTGATTATGGAAACTCCAGAACGTATCATCGTGAGTAAGGCCAGAGTGGGTGAGTTCAAGTTTTGGTTTACCAAGCAGTAAAGTCTGTTTTTGGGGAAAGTTGATGCTATCAGTGGTAAACTGATGCGTAGAATTGTAATAGATTTTCCAGAAATGGTTTTTATATAAATAATTGTATATCAATCGTATAGGTAAATAAAGAAAAAATAGTTGGAGAAAAACGTCCAACATAAGGAAAAAGGTTGTACTTTTGCACCCACAAACCGAGAGGTTCAACGTTGTTAAAACGATGCTTCCGTAGCTCAGTTGGTAGAGCACCTGACTCTTAATCAGGGTGTCCAGGGTTCGACCCCCTGCGGGAGTACAAAAAAGCCGCTGATTTTCAGCGGCTTTTGTTGTTTTCATACCCCCGCAGGAGTACAAACTGTTGGCACAATACTCGTTAGTCCACAACAAGCTTTGCAAACCCTTCCGACGCAAAGGTTTCCAATGTGTTCTGCTTGTTGACGTAGATGTAATATGCTTCCACACCGTCCATGCTCTCGATGAGTGGTAGCGATTTCTCTATGCCCATCACCATGCAGATGGAGGCCAAGGCATCTGCCCAAACGGAGTTTTCAGCCAAAACAGTTACGCTGAGCACATTGTGTTCCACAGGATAGCCTGTCTTTGGGTCGATGCAGTGTGAATAGCGTTTGCCGTTGCGTTCCACGTATTTGCGTGTGCTGCCTGAGGTGACCAAGCCCTTGTCGCGCAATGCGATGCGAGTGTGCACCACTTGTTCCGAATCCCAGTTGTCGGCAGGCTTCTCGATGCCTACAATCCACGACTGACCATTGGGCTTGCCACCCTTGGCCATGATTTCGCCGCCCGTGTCGACCAGATAATTCACCACACCTTGGCTTTCCAAAAACGAGGCGATTAGGTCGGAGGTGTAGCCTTGCGCTATGGCATTGAAGTCCAACGTCATGGCAGGATTGTCCTTAATGACGCTTCCATTTTCAATTCTTACTTTCCTATAATCTACCAAGGCGCGCAGGCTGTCGATGAGTTGTGGCGTGAGCGTATCGCCATTTTTATAGCTGAAGCCCCAAGCGGCCACAATAGGTGAGATAGTGGGGTCAAAGTATCCGTCAGAAAGCTTAGCGGCCTCTTGAGCAATGCGAAAATTGTCGATGAAAATGGAATCGAGTGTAACCTCTTCATTGCGATTGACTTTCGAGATGACGGAATTGTTCACCCAAAGGTTGACCGACATGTCAACGGCATGGAAAATAGAATCGATTTCATGCTGGAAATTGCGTCCTTGTTCATCAAAATAGGTAATGGCATAATAGGAGCCCTGGGCTTCGCCTTGCAGCACTATCTTTTGGGGCTGGGAACTACAAGAAGCAAGTAGTATAAGACCATAAGCAAGACTTATAACTATGTTTCGGCAGATTACAAATCCGCCGAAAGTGAATTTTGTTTTTTTAAATTCTTTTTTCCAATCGGTCAGAATCCGACCGAACAACTCAACTATTATATTCATATGGCTTACATTTCAATAATAGCACTCCATTTCCAGGCAAAGTTGTCCCAAACATTGGGAAGACTATAAGGCCCATAACGATAAAACACCCCCGCTCCGATCTTTGTAAAAGGTGTGGCCAATAGTCCGTCGATGACGAAGCCACTTTCAAAGTAGCCTCTTTCCATCGTCTTGAAATTCTTTTTAGGGAAGGCTTCGGCACGTCGCATGTCACCCCAGCCGATGTTTGTAATGATGGATAGCTCTGGCTTAAACCATTGTGAGTTAGTTTTCCAAAGCATCCCGTTGAAATTATGGCTCAGATAAAGAGCAACAAAACGGTCGCAGAAAAACTCATCCAAACGCATGGTGCTAAAACTGCCTGGTGAATATAGTCCAAAGCGGTCGTAGGTACCAAGGATGTTGAAAGTCTCCATGACGGGGCATGATTCCGTGGCATAACCTGCTTGCAACATGAGTTTGGTGACTCCTATATAATGCGTGTAGAAATATTTGGAAGCTTCAAACTTGAATCGGTCATACTCAAACTCTCCGCCAAACAAGTTGGGGAAGGCATGTTGATATGAAATCCATACGATGGGGTAGAGGGTGCCTAATGAACGAATGCCTTGGGGCGTGCTGAGAAACTTTTCATTGTAGGCGAACCTGAGTTTCAGCTCGGCTATGGTGAATCGACCATCCGTCAACGAGTCAGACGGGACATGGAAAAACTGGGCATTATAGTGCTTGCGGCTACTGCTGAGGTTGAGGTAAGCTTTGAAATAGCGGGCAAAGCGAGTTGAAAAAGTGAGGTCGAAACGGTCTCTACGGGTGCGAATGTTTTCGTAAAAAGTGTATTTGTAATTGGATGGGGATAAGAAGGAGTTGTTTTCCATTTCGAGAAGACCGCCAAATTCACCCATAGGCTCCGACCTGTGGGAGTATTGGAAATCGAGTTCCATTTGCCGTTGTCGGTTGAGTTTCAGTTTGAGGCCACCGTTGTAGTCCAGGCTTTTTATCCGAGTCCAATAGCCGAAGGAGCCTCGGAGGCTGAACCATCGCGAGAGTCTATCGTTGGTACTGGCACCAATGCCGAAATAAAAACCTCTTGTCCCAGAAAAATTGATGATTCTGTTGAGGTCGAGGTTGATGGGTCCCGCTGTGATAGCAGATTCATACAATAGTTTGTCAGTGAAGCCCAGCACGCGGTCGAAAATATTGTTGCCTTCGGTAAGGGAGTCGACGAGAAAATAGGTGGCTCTCACCCTTTCGGTGAGTGAGTCGATGCGGTGCTGGTTCCAGAAAGTCTCGTCACGATAGGCGGCATCGGGGTCCACTTTGATTTCGATGTCAGAGAACTGTCGTTTGCTGAGTTCGGGGTTGATTTCAATGTCACTTAGATAACTCTTGCCAATGGCGACCATGGGGAAAGTGTTGCCGTCCACACTGACCACCATGCTGGGGAATTTCAAATTAGTGTTAAGTTGCTTTGGAAACCATTGGCCTTCCACTTTTTGGTAAAGTTGTTGAATGTCGGCAACGAAAATACCACCTGCATCATTGGGTGAGGCTTTCACGCTTTGCAAGGCCCAGCCGTCGGAGTTGATGGTCATTGTGCCGCGCAGGCCATTGAAAGTGCTGCCTCGCATCGGGTGAAACGAAATCACATAAAGCGAATCGCCTTGCCCAATAGGTTGAACGGTTTCCAAAGTGAAGAAATAATGCCGCTTGCTTCCTCTACTAATCGGGTTGACATATTCCGTACCAGTAATATTGACGGTTTCGTCATAAAAACTGATACTTTGCATGCTGTTGACCATATAAATGAAAGTTGGCTCTTTCATGCCTGCCACTTTGGTACCGAGCACATGTTGCAATTTGCGGTCGGGCGACTTGAACAGCACTTCCGAAGCCGTTTCCATTACCATCAAGTCGCTTTTTTTCATGATGCTGTCGAATAGCTGAAGATTGGTCATCTCAAGAGCGGTGTCGTTGGCCAAAGCTTGACCGAAACTGCTGCTATCGATAGTGATGACCATTTTGTCGTAGATGTTGTAACGATAGGAGTCCAACGAATTGGGATTGTTGGCTTTACGATGAGCCATGAGGCTGTCGATGATGCGATGGGCGGGGTTTTCACCAGCTTCAACGGTGACTTCACCTAGTTCGAAAGTCTTGGATGTTAGTGCTACATTGCATTTTTTTTGGTTAGCCTGCAAAAGTATCTCCTTGGGCTCGTAACCGATGGACGAAAACTTGACTTTTACGATAGGTTCGTTGGAGGTAATCTCATATTTCCCGTCAATGTCACTAATGACGCCCTGTTGCCCTTCATTGACGACCACATTGACGAAAGCCAAAGGCTGATGGTTGCGCTCATCAGTGATTCTACCGCTTAGGGTGTGTGATTGTGCAAAAAGTGCTTCTGAGAAAAAAATAAAAGACAGAAGGAATAGGGTGAGAAGGATCCTTGGACGGGTGGAAGACTTCATTCTTGGGTTTCAATTAGATAGATGACTTCGTTGTCACGCTTCATCAGATATTGTTCGCGCGCCACTTTTTCCATTGTGGCAGTATCGTTTTGCAATGCGTTGAGATATTCTTTATTGGCCGAGATTTCCTTTTCGTAGTACTCGATTTGTTGTTTTTGGTCTTTCAGTGCTCTGCGGAGCCTGATTTGTTCGAAAAGGTTGAATTGGTCAATAAAGAGGATGACCACCACAAAAATCACAGTGGTGTAAACGTAGCGGTTGTTGAGTTTGCGTAAGACTTCCCTGAATGTCATGGCTAATGAGTTTGTTGAAATATTAAGGCTCCTTTCTGAAGTAGTTTTGCTAAGAGTAGTCGAAGCAGGTTGCTGGGCTTGTCTAAGCATGGATTTTTATAAATTCCGAGTGCAAAGGTAATATATTTCGATGAACTCAATGAGCTTTTTTCTTAATTT
>CAMZEK010000045.1 GCA_947305795.1 uncultured Bacteroidales bacterium
ACTTAAAATCCCTTGCCCTTTAAAGGCGTGCCGGTTCGAGCCCGGCCTCGGGTACTGCAAAAAAGCCTCTTAAAAGAGGCTTTTTTGCTTTGGTTTTCCGAAAAACTCCTACATTTGCACCATTAAACCTATTGATTATGAAAGCAGACAAAAAAACCGTTTTGGCCGAGATGAAGCGTTACGTCATCATCACCTTTGCGTTGTTTTGCATGTGCTTGGGCTGGACGGCCTTCCTCATCCCGAACCACCTCATGGGTGGCGGTGTGAGCGGCATTGCGGCCTTGATTTATTGGGGCACGGGCCTCTCCACAGGTATCTCTGTGTTTGTCATTAATGCAATACTGTTGGTCATTGCGTTGAAGGTTATCGGCGTGGGGTTCGGCATCAAGACGGGCTATTCCATCATCATGGCTTCGGTGTTTATGTCGTTGCTACAGCATTACATCACTGACCCGATGATGGCGGGCACGATGCAGCCTTTCGTCTCCGACCATTTCCTCGCGGCTATCCTTGGCGGCGGATTGGCGGGACTGAGCATCGGCGTGGCCTTTACCCAAGGCGGCAGCACGGGCGGCACCGACATCATTGCCATGATAATCTGCAAATACCGCAACATCTCGCAAGGGCGCGTCATCCTGCTTTGCGACATCATCATTATCGCTTGCGGTTTTATCGTGGGCAATACGATCGAGGATTTTATCTACAGCTTCGTCGTTATGGGCGTGTGCAGCTATTGCATCGACCTTGTATTGACGGGCAACAAGCAGACTGTACAGGCCTTCATCTTTACTTCCGAGCCTGACAAGGTGGCCGAGCGCATCGCCAAGGAAATGCAGCGTGGTGTGACGTTGATTAACGGAACGGGCTGGTACACGAAACACGAAGGCCCCATCCTCATGGTGGTGGCACACAAGCGTGAGTCGCAACAAATACTTAGGATTGTGAAGGACGAAGACCCCAAGGCCTTCATGACGATGAACACGGTGATGGGTGCCTATGGCAAGGGCTTCGAGCCGATGAAACGCTGAAAAAGAGGCAGGAGTTAGTTCGGTTTGGTCTCGTTGTCGGAGGAAATGTTGACGATGCCGTTCCTGTTGGCCATCACGTGAAAGACCTTATACTCCATTTGGTCTTCCCACTTGAACTGCATGACGAAATGCAGGATATAGACGCGCTCTGCTTTGAAAGTCTGCACCTGGCGATGCTCATCCAAACCGTCGATTACCGACTCCGGATTGTCCATTTTCTTGGTCAGGTAGTTGATGTGATAGCGGATGATGTCGTTGATGCCCTTGAAACCGTAGTTGTACTGGTTTCTTAGGACGTTGTTGTCAATCTCCACTCGCTTTCGGTATAGGATGATTTTTTCTTCCAAAAGCTTGTTGTCGGCCTCCAATTTGTTGCGGTTCCGGAGCTTCAGCACCTCTTCTGGCACTTTGTCGTCGGTAATGAAGTCCATGCCTTCTTTGATCCAGCCCGCCCGTTTGTCCTTGATGCTTACGACGGTCTTGTTGTCGTAATATTTGTCCTTCAACTGATAGGCAAACAGCCAGCGGGTCAGCTCCTTGATGCGGTCTTTCAGGATGTAGAAAAGGACGAGGATGAAGAAAATCAGGCTGGGATAGTTGCCCAAATACTTCTGAAACGGCATGGTGATGAGCAGGTACACCATCATGGCGAGGCCTGCGGCGAGGCTGAACGAAATCTGCTTTACGGCCTGACCGTCCTGTGTGGTGTTTACCTTCAAGAACAGAGCACTCTCAATGTATTTCTTCAGCAGACTATGACGGTAAATCAGTTTGCGGTTGTTGGTTTCGTCGCCGTTGACGGTGTGGCTGTAGCCTTGCGAGGTCTTGTAGGCTTTTTCTTCGACAAGCATTTCGGCCAAAACCGCAAAAGCCTCCTTCTCTCCTGCATAGTCGTGGCCATTGAAGGCCTTGAGTATTTTCATGGTTCGGATGTCGGTCTGATGGCTGATGAACTCGTCAGCAAAGCCCATTTTCACCATCACTTCCTCATGTGCCGGGTCAATCAAGTCGCGGAGGTTGCGGAAGTCTTGAAGTACACGACCGACATCATCGGCATACACCATGCACCGCTCATAGAGGAGGGATTTGTCGGCCATGTTGATGATGCTTGCTGACTCGTTGCGTATCGCGCTCTTGAAAATTGAACCGAACAGTTTCAGTTGGAACTCGAACTCGCTGAGATGCTCCTGCGTGGGGTTGGCGATTACCTCATCCAAAGCTTTTTTCATGTGAAAGAGCGGGGCATCTTCTCCTTCAACCATCTGCTTCAACGTAAAGGCAGGGGTAAGCAGCCGCACGTTCGACTTCATGTCGGAATAGAACCGTTCCTTTGAATAGGTTTGTTTGTTGATATCTAGTCCGTTGGGGATGAAAATCCACGAATTGACATCAAAATGGTCCACCTTGACGCCTTCTCTGCCGCTGAATCCCACTTTGAACTCGATGGAGAACTTGTCATGTATTTTGGTCTGTATTTCAATCATGGCGTTGTGCTTATTGGAAGAACAGCCCAGGTGTGATGCCTAACCAACGCAGCACGGTCTCGCCCCAAAGCAGGATGAGAATCCAGGAGAAGGTCATCATGGTGATGCCAAACTTGAAGGCGTCGGTCATACTATACATGTTGGTGTTGTAGAGCAGGGCTGCAGGTTTGCTGTTGAAAGGCAGCACGTAGCAATGTTCGATGAGCATGGCCACGGGTAGGGAGAGGCTCATCAGTGGGAAGCCGAAGCGAGCCTCCACGCCGAGGGCGATGGGCACGAATACCATGGTGCGGATGGTCTTGCTTTGAAATACGAGGCCGGAGTACATCATCAGGAAGGTCAAAATGACATAAAGCACCCAGAAAGGCGTGTTTTCGGTGATGCCAAGGCTGTCGAAACCGGCGTTGACCATAGTGTTGGGAAGGTCGGTGGCGTTGAGGCCGGAGCCGAGGGTGTAGGCACCCGCCGAAAAGAGCATGAGGTGCCAAGGGATGTCCACATCATTCCATTTCACCACGCCGATGCCCGGCAGCAGAGCTATGATGGCACCAAGCAAAGCCACGATGGTCTCGTCGATGTTGTGGAAGGTGCCTTTGGTCACCCAAAGGAAAAGGACTAGAACGAAAATGCCCACAGCCTTGTATTCCTCTGCTTTCATCTTGCCCATAGCGTCAAGTTCTTGTTTCAGGCGTTCCAGTCCACCCTCGATTTGTGGCTTTTGCTCTTCCTTTTTCATGGGGAAGAAGATGTACATGCCAACGAGCAGACCTACCACAAGGGTGATGACGCTCATGGGACCTACGGCGATGAGCCAGTCGGCATAACCGAAGTCGCAACTGCCCGCAAAACCGGCAATTAATGAAATGGCCAACAGATGGGCGCCGCTGCCCGTGTAGAAGGCATTGGCTCCGATGTTCACTTGGAATAGGTTCTGGATGACGAGGTTGCGTCCGAAGTTATTGCGGTTGTCTCCCGAAGCGCCGTAGATGGCGCAAACGGTCATGAAAATGGGCAGCATGATGGTGGCTTTTACCGTGGTGGCGGAAATGAAGGCCGAGAGCACGAGGTTGATAATCAAGAAACTCCACAGCACGCCTTTGGCACTTTTGCCAAATTTGATGACGAAAGCCAACGCCAAGCGTTTGGCGAATTGCGTCTTGACCAGCATACTGGCCAAAACGAAGGAAAGGATATTGAGCCACATGACCGGATGGCCGAGTTGCGCCAGCGCTTCTTTCTGCGTGGTGACGTTGCAGATCACGATGCCGAGGATGATGAGCAGTGAGGTCAGGTAGTTGGGGATGGCCTCCGTCATCCATAAAATAAGTCCGGCGATGAAGATGGCAAACATGGCGTAGTTAGAACGGATGAAATTGTCCATGCCGATTTCGTTGGCGCGTTTCAAGGCCTTTGCCGTGAGCATCTCGGGATCGAGGTTGTCGATGAAACCAAGCGGGATGAACCAATAAAGCAAGACAAAAGCAATGAGGGCGAGCGGTCCACCGAGACGGGCCATCCACTTCTCGAAGGAGGATTTCTGCATTTTGGGCAGCTTTTCCACCTTATAATTATTCATATCCAAGGGGTCGAATGTGGCCATAGTGTCAAAAATTAGTAGAGACGTAGCGTGCTACGTCTCTACAATTACAATTACGGTTATTTCCAGTTCTTATAAGGATTCTTCATCAACATGGAGTTGAAGTACTTAGGGTCGCCGGTGACCTCTTCGCCGAGCCAGGAGGGTTTGTCGAAAGGCTCGTTCTCATCGGTCAGTTCGACTTCGGCGACGGTGAGACCGTCGTTATCGCCGTAAAACTCATCGACTTCCCAGGTGTGTTTGCCGTCGGTGTTCTTGACGAGATAACGGGTCTTATCGATGACACCAGGCTCGCAGATTTCGAGGAGCTGTTGCACCTCTTCGACAAGGATTTCCTTCTCCCATTCAAAACGGGCTGCACCAGAGGCATTGCCGATGCCCTTGATGGTGATGAAACCCTTGTCGCCTTTCACTCTCACGCGAACGGTGCGCTCAGGCACGCTGCTGAGGTAACCTTGGGTGATGCGCGTGGCCTTGAAAGCCTCGGCCTTGAAGTCACCCTTTACCAAAAACTTTTTTTCAATTTCCTGTGCCATAGTCGTTTATTCGTTTGCAAGCGGTTTGTCGGACATGCCGATGACGCGCTTGATTGCCTGTAAATAGTTGATGTTTTCGACACCTTCGAGACCACAGTCCTTGATGGTCTTCTTGATGTCTTCAATTTCGGTCGACTCGGAGTTGATGGTCACCACTTTTGCGCCGTTGATGAGCACCTCACCAAACTCGCAAATGGTGTCGTTGACCATGTAACCGAAGCGGCGTTTATGGACGCGAACGGCAGCTAAATCAGGATTGGCTTTCACCATGGCGATAAATTCGTCATAGGTATAGGTATCCTTCGTCAGTTTGGGCATCTCGACCATGAAGGCGGGGAACACTTCCTTCTCAAGCACTTCGCGGCTGATGGGGAACTCGCCTTTCATGAGGGGATTCCACTGCTCGAGGCCATCGACGCTCTGCACAAAGGTCTTGATATCCATCTTGCCGTCGCGTATCTTGGTGTTGTTGATGTCGTTTTTGCGGGAGATGATGTAAATCTCGTCGCTGAGGCGCTCCCAAACCTTCTCGGGGACAGGCATCGACAGGCGGGCCATGCGTTTGTGGGCCTCGCAGAAGCACTGTCCGAAGGAGCGGAACTCAAATCTCGGCTTCGACACTTCGCCGATTTTCATTTCTTCTTTTGCCATAGGGGGGATTTAAGATTTAAAGATTCAAAGATTTAAGATTCAAAGATTTCTGTTTTTTGGGCTGTTAGCTTTAGCCGTTAGCTATTAGCCAGCGTCACAGTTGGCAATAGCTAACGGCTAATGGCTAATAGCTAATAGCCAAAATTATTCTTGTGGAATGTCATCACCGGTGGCGGGGTTGGCTGCGCCTGGGGTTGGGTCGGCAAGTTTCCAGTCGCCGCCATCAGGTGTGCGGGCGTATGACTGGGGAGCCACGTTGGAAATGGTTTGACCCCATTCGCCTGTATTGCCTCTGGTGAACACGTCTCTTTCAGTGCCATCAGGCATAAAGAGCGCGATGCGGACAGTCTTCTTGGCGGAGAGGCCGCTGTTGAAGAACATGTTTTCACCGAGTTCAGGATGATCAGCTTGCGTGTCAATACTGTAAAGTACGAGATAACCATGAGCGGGAACCACATGAGAAGCGTCGCCCGTCCACTTGATGTCAGTTTCATTACCGTCCTTGGTGATGAACATGCCTCCCAAAGAGAGGTCAAGATTGCCTTTGTTATAGAATTCGATGAACTTGGTGTCGCCGTTCAACTCGTTGAGGACGAGGTTGGTGTAGTCGGGCTCTTCCGGAGTGGGCGGAACTTCGCCACCTTCAAGGCCGAGAAGAGCAACCGTACCGTCGACATTGACAGCGCCCGGAGTGGCATCGGCATAGTACCATTTGCCATCGGCATTACGGCTGTAAGAAGCAGGAGCCGGGATGTAAGCCGGATCGTTGGCGTCGATGTTGGTCAGATTGAAGTCGTCGATGGAAACGCCAGCAGGCGTGAAGAGCTGGATGCGGACGTTCTTCTTGGCGGAGAGACCGCTGTGGAAGATCAAGCTTTCGGGATAACCCTCATGATCGGCAGTGACATCCTCGCTGTAGAGCAACAGATAACCACCAGCATCGATTTTCACCGTGTTGTCAGCTAACCAATTCTGTGAACCATCCTTTTCAATGTACACGCCATTGAGGTTGATGGCATCGGCACCAGCATTGTAGATTTCAATGAATTTGTCGTTACCGTTCAATTCATTGATACGGAGCACCGTATAGTCAACAGCGACAGCACCAACCGTATATTCCATAGCAGGAGAAGTGGCCGTAACTTCATTATTATCGGCTTCAATATAGAAACTGACCGTCGTTCCATCGGCAAAGGCGGGGATAACAGCTTTATAGAGGTTATCAGTTCCTTCAGTCATCGCCAATGCCAAGCTTTCACCGTCGATAGTATAAACCACTTTTGCTTCGAGGATTTTTTGGAAACTGGTAATCGTAGCCGTCACCGTGACTTCATCATCTTCTTGGACAGCTGTAGGCGTATAAGAAACATTGGAAATGGTGATGCCCGGATATTGCTTATCCTTGACACAGGAGGCGAGACCCATCAAAAGAGCCAATGCCACAAACATTATCTTTTTCATATTATGTTCAATTTTAAAGGGTTAGACAATTTTTGGATTAGAAAGCGACTTGGAAACGAGCCAGCAACATGTGGTAGTTCACACCAGCTTTGCCATCGGCAGCAGTGACCTTGGTGAAGTCCTTGGTGGGGTTGCCATCGGCATCGAGACCGACATAGAGCTTGCCCTTGCCGTTGGCGTAACGGTCGTTGTTGACATACTGGTAGTTAAGAGCAATCTTCACATTCTTGGAGAAGTAGAAGTTGAGGGCTGCACCATAAAGCTCGGCAGAGCCGCCATAGATGGCTTGGTCGGCAGCGCGGCCTTCGTAGTCGTTCATGTCCAAGAATTCATACTTCAACGCTAGTTCCATGTCGCCCCACTTGCGACCCGTGCGCACGCGGTTGAACTTGGCACCGTCGGAGTCGTAGCTCTGCTTGCCGCCGAGGAGGAGATAGCCGCCTTCGACGTACCAACCTTGGAAGTGATAAGGCCTGTCGATTACGACCTTCTCAGGATCCATGTAGGTCCAATCCGACATCCAGGCACTTTCGAGACGCAGACCATCGACGTGGCCAGCGAGTTCGACAGTGGCGATGAGGTTGTGGTCGGTGTTCTTGATGTCATCGGTGTCGATGTACTTCTTGCGGCTGATGTTGGTGGCGTTGCGGCAACTGAAACGGGTACCGGCATACACGCCCATCTCGTCGGAAGTCTTGGGTTGGTCGTACATGATGGCGCCGCCGATATGGATGCCATAGTCTGCCTCATTGAGAGGACGCACCACGATTTTGCCCACATACGAAAGACCTTCATCCATGCCGTAGTCCTTATTGTTGGACTCCACATAGTCGCGGGTCTCTTGACCTTCGATTTCTTGGAAGAGAATGCTACCGCTAGCAAAGACATACTTGTTGGCATACTTGGCGAAGATACCGAGGTGACGGCTGGGAGCGAAAGCGTTGACCACCATCGGGCGTTCCATGAACTCAAGATAACGCGAGGAGGTGTTGCGTGACAGAGAGAAGTCGGGCTTCTGGCTACCCACGCTGAACTGGAAGTTCTTTAATCCGTTGTAGCGGACAATAGCGTCTTTCAGCTCGAACGAGCCATTGGCCAACTCCATGTCCACTTCACCGTACCAGTTGGGAGTGATTTGTGCCTTGACGGCGAAACGGGCGCGGCGGAGGCTGGCACCATTACCGATAGGATCGGCCCAACTTTGCTGCCCGAAATAGGCGCCGAAATCGACTTGAACCCTGGAGTCCAACCAGAATTTGTAGTCTTTGTTCTTGGATTCGAATACCAAGATGCCGTCGCGGCTCGAAGCCTCCAGCTTCTTGACATCCACTGTGTTGCCATACTGGTCGATGGCTTGCGCCTTCTCCTCAGTCTGTGCAAAGGCCATTGACCCCAACACGAGGGCGGCCATTAATAATACAGTCTTTTTCATTTTGAAATAATTTAGTTATTGAATTAAGGTGAATTAGACATTTACCAAGGGCAAAAATAGAAAAAATGTAAATCGCAAGAAAAAAATGGAATTATTTTGGCAAAAAAAATACAAAGGGAAAGTCGCTCCGACTTTCCCTTTGTATTAGGGTTGTTGAATTATGGGATTACTTGATGCCGAGTTTCTTGGCGATGTCTTTCGGCAGGGCATCCTTGTGAACCACAATGTTCAAAGTCTTGTAGCGCACGAAGGCCTTGCTGACGTACCAAATGCCGTTGTACTGGCCAGCATCGCCCCAACTGTTCTTCACGATGAAGTACTCGTTGCCGATCTGATCTTTGGCAGTGCCGTAGATGAGCATACCGTGGTCGTCACCAGTCTCGTAGTTGTCGTAAGCGATTTGGCGTTCCTTCTGCGTGACCCACTTCTGCGGGGTGGGACCGTTTTGAGCTTCTTTCTTGCGGTCGGCGGCGCTCATACCCAGCCAGTGGGCCATGTCGCTGCCTTGCAGGTCGCGACTTTTGGCTTCGAGGTCGGGGAGGACGGCCACACCGGCCATCTTGCCACGGAGCCAGCCAGCCTCGCTGACGTCGCTACCCCAAGCAATCGGGTAACCTTTGTCGATGGCGTTGTCCATCACCTGCATGAACTCGTCGATGGGGAGGTTCCAAGCCTGACCCCAGCGCCAGTTGTCCTGCACTTCGATGACAAATTTCTCGTAGAAAGGATGGTGGGTGAAAGAAGTCAAATTGACGTAATCATCCATGTTAAGGCCCGTCGATTCAGCGAAGCTCATGGGCGTGTACTTCTTGCCTTTGTAAGTGAACTCGGTCGGGGGAACGCCAAGGTAGGCATCGTAAATGCCAGCCAGACCCTTTTTCCATAGCGGGTTGCCGTCCTTGTCCATCTGAATCTTGCGGCTCTTGATGACGCCTTCCACGTACGGGTCGGTGACAGCGGAAAGCTCGGTGAAGTTCGACAGGGAGTCGCCGTGCATGGCACCGGCAGGCATCAGTTCATCGGGAACGAGGCCGTAGTGCTTGATGGCATACAGCACGTCACCGAAGGAGCCACCTTGCGAGAAAGATACGTCGCCGTGGGTACGGACAGCGGCTTCGGCGCGGTCAAGATAAGTTTTGTAAACGATGTACATTTCCGAGAAATCGTACTCGGGTTTGCCCATACGGAGCAGTTCGGCCTCAAAGAAGGCTAACGAGCTGTAGCACCAGCAAGTACCAGCCTGATTCTGGTCTTTGACGGAGGTGACAGGGAGTTCCTTCACCGTGGTAAATTTGAAGCCTTCGCCTTCTTCTTTGTCTTCAGGTTTCGGCATTGGAGGTTGTGCAATGGCGCCGATGCTGAGCATCAAGGCGGCTGCGGTAAGTAAGTGTTTGAATTGCATTGTGTTGATAATTTAAAGATTTAAAATTTAAAGATTTAAAGATTCAAAATTAGGTTTCCCCCTTCGGGGATTGGAGTCTCCACTAATGACATCTATAAGCCATTCTCCGCAGGGGAAACTCAATGGCTTTGCAGGTGCAAAAGTATGACTTTATTATCAAAGCCCCAAATCTTTCTTCATGGCTTTCGACAAGGCATCCTTGTGCAGCGTGAAGAAGATGGTGTATTGACGCAGATATTGCTCGGAACAGTACCAATAGCCTTCATACGGGCCGGCATCGCCCCACGAGTTCTTGATTTTATAGTATTTGTTGCCGTTCTGGTCTTTGGCGATACCCACCACCAGCATACTATGGTCGTCGCCGGCATCCCAATTGTCGTAGGCGGTCTGGTGGATTTCATCGGTGACTTGCTTTTCGACAACGATTTCTTTCCAAAGATTTTCGTCTTTCGGGTCTTCGGGCACGATGCCGATGCCTTCCTTGCGCGAGAAGCCTGGGTTACTGACATCCTGTGCCCAGCCGAGGGTGTAGCCATGCTCAAGGGCATAGTCGACGGCTTCCATCAGCTTGTCGAGCGGCATGTTGTAGGCAGGGGTCCAAGTCCAGTTGTCAGGGATTTCGACCATGCAAGGCTTGTTGTATTCCTCGGTGGTGAAAGAGCAGATTTCAATGTAGTTGGCGGGGTCGATGCGATAGGCCTCGGCAAATGACTTAGCGGTGTATTTCTTGCCGTCGACGGTAAACTCTTCTGGCACTTCGCCGAGATAGGCATCCAAAACGCCTTGCACCGCCTTAGGACCTGCAGGGGAGATTTTCTTGTTGTTGTTCTTGATGATGGCACGGGCCACCGAGGAAATGACTTCATTCATCTCGCCGTGCATGTGGCGTTCCTCGCCGATGACTTTGCCGCTGTAGTCGGCTTCGGGCATCATGCCGTATTTGTCGATCATGTAAAGCACGTCGCACACTTCGCCACCTTGGCTGAGGGTGTTGTTGCCGTGCATACGGATGAATTTCGCCACTTTTTCCGTCCAGGCATTGCGGACGACAAACATTTCAGAGAGGTTTAACTCCTTGCCGTACATGCGCAGGATTTCCGCCTCGACAAAGCCAATTCCAGCAAAGCACCAGCAAGTGCCAGAGCTGCCTTGGTTGTCGACGGGCGTGTGTTTCACGTTGACGGTCTCGGTGATTTGGTAAATGGGCTTTTCTTCTTCAGCTTCTTGGGCAATGAGTGTTGCATTCATGCCGAACAACAGCGCAACGACTGTCAATTTCATGAGTTTATTCATAAGCGTTGTATTATTTGATTTTCACAATTTTCATGGTAAAGCTGTCGTTTTCAGAGACGGCCTTGATGAAGTATATGCCTTCGGACAAGTCTGATAAATCAAGGGTAGTGTGGGTGCTTTGAGCAGCTTGCTGTTTCATTTCCTGTCCCATGAGGTTGAAGACACAGACTTGTTTCAGACTCTTGCCTTCAACGTAGACTCTTCCCGAGGTGGGGTTAGGATATATCGAAATGCTTTGTGTTTTAGTGTTTTCAGGTACACTGGTGTTCATGTCGACAATGGTTTCATTAGACGGACTTGATTCCATGAATGCAGTTTGGCCTGTCACGGTATAATAATAGGTAGTAATGCTTGGAAGATTTTCATCGGTGAATGTGGTTTCGGTAAGGCCTTGTGCAATCAGCTCGCCGTCGCGATAAACATTGTAAGACTCTGCCAGCAGAGGTGCGTCCCAATTGAGGGTGACGGAATAACCCGAAAAGCTGTGGACGAGGTTTTGTGGGATGGCGGTCTTGTTGACGCTGACGAAGTTCAGCTCAGGATGGGTTTGCGAAGCGGCCAATGCCGAGGTACAGTCATCGGCTTGGTAATAAGCGGCTACGGCATACTCGTAGAATCCGTTGTCTTTGCCGCTGATGTTATCAGAATAGGTAGTGTTCACAAGTGACTTGATACGCTTGAAGTTCTCGCCTTTGGTGCGGCGATAGACGAAATAGCCAGTAAGATTGTCGGCTTGGGGCGCGTCCCAACTCAATTTCACTTTGTTATTAACCATTTCAAACCGCAAGTTTGAGGGGGCTTCGCAAGCACTTTCGGGCTGTGAGTTGCAAATATTTGATGGGTCTGATTCTCCGATGTCGTTGAGGACGGTGACATAGTAAGAGTGGAAATTGTTGGCTCCACCGTCGTCCGTATAATGGTTGGTTTCAGTGAGGGCGTATAGGAGCTCGTCGCGATAAACGGCATAGTGGTTTACGCTTCCAGCCGAGGCTTCCCATTGAAGGAGGACATCGTCACCGTTGCGAGTGGCTGTTAGATTCTTTGGTGCATCGTGTACCAGACCGTTGCCGCAGGTGTTGTTGATCACAAAGAACAATCCGTTGTTCAGTTCAGCAGGGTCGCCCTCGAAGGAAACTACGGATTTTCCTTCGGCATCCCTGAGGTTGAAACTGATATGTTCGATGTTTTGTGAAGGCTTGTTCCAATACAATCCGACGTGTCCTGAAGGCAGGGGAATGTTACGGCTGGTCGAGTCGCTGTTGGCGGTGATTTGTGTGATTTCGATGCCTTCAGCGTTCATCAATGCAAGGCTTCCTTCGTTCCAACCTTGTTCATCGGAAGAGGTCATGGCGATATTCCAGAAGCAGGTTGGACCAAGGATTACGCCGTCTTCTTTGGCAAGTTGGCCTCGGGCATCGTGGCTAACGGCATAAACAGCATAGTTGACCATGGTGGGCATGTAGTGGTCGGTAAAGCTCATGTCGGCACCTGGCATGACGTTGTCTTCGGTATAGATGGCTTGTCCGTTGCGAGTGACTACGATTTGGTCGATGCTCTCAAGGGTGTTGAAATGGATGTCTTGTGTGGGATTGGTCCAGCTTAATGTGGCAGAGAAATTGTTGTCACCCAATGAGATGACCTCGAAGTTTTCGGGTTGCATGGGCATATAGTCGTACACGTTGGTCGGCACGAAGTTGAAGATGGCTTGTGCCCAGCTTGCATAGTCGATTTCGTCGATGACAAACCAGCCATCGCTGCTGCCGCCCCAACCCCAGTTGAAGTGGAAGAGGTCGTCGTCATCGTAGCCATCGCACACGAAGGCATGGCCGCCGCTGTTGCTGAAGCCAGAATAATAGACGGGCCAGCCCAAATCAAACGACTCCTTGAGCATGTTTTGCCAGTTGATGAGCGGGTATTCGTCGCGACCCTGAATGCTGGCTTGGTTGGAGTAGGAGAAATAATGCCGGATGGCGTACGGCACGTCCCATGAGTTGGCACCGCTGCCAGAGGGTGAGAAGTTCATGTCGACAGCCACGGCGCAATGGTACATGAGCAGCGCCACGGCCACAATCTCCTCTTGGGAGGAATTGCCGCCGAGACGGTCGGGCATGTTGTCCCAGTCGTAGTCGGTCGCGCCGAAGTTGGCACTCTGTTGGCCGTAACCATAGCAATAGTAGGAATGACTGCCTGATCCTTTCGCGGGATGGTTCCAGAACTTCATCACTTGGCTCATGGCTGTGGCCACGCAGCCAGCATAGCAACGGTCACCTGGGCCTCCATTCGCTTGAGGTGCATAGAGATTATAAGGCGAGTCCTGGTTCCACTTGGTGGTGCAGAGGTAATCCACGCCGCGACCGCCGTTGCGCGAGAGCAAGCGTCCAGTCGACATGACGCTTTGCCATTCCTCGGCGGTATTGTCTGCCAGCACGGCATTGCGGCTTGTGCGTGCCTCGATGATTTTGTCAAGGTAGAATTTCAGCTCGGGCGACATGTTTTCGGTCTCAAACGGACCTTCGTCGGAGTAGCCTACGATGGGACGGAAACGGTCATCGGCGGAGACGATGACAAAGCCTTCCTTTCCCACGTTGAAAGCATAGAAACAGACTTCGCTTTGGTCGGAAATGCCCATATAGACCAGTTGCAAGTCGTTGGTTTCGCGTGTGTTGTCAAAATTGGCGCAAACGAATTTCCGACCAATTTCTTTGGCTTGCTCCACGTCGACGGGACGGGCTTGCAATGCGGTCATGCCACACCATATGGCGAATCCGATAAGTAACAATTTTTTCATTTTGAACGGTATTAAAAAAACGGTCAAAAGTAGGAAAAAAATTGGAATACCTCACAAAAAAATGAAGGAAGTCGAATAAAACAGGATTAAAATGGTAAAGATATTTACTGTCACTTATTTTACTTTTTGCTAATTTTGCAGCCAAATTTGAAAGATGAGCGACAAAATGAATTTTACTCCGACAAAATATCAGTTGCAGACCGTTGCAACGGGACGAATTTCCGAAGATCAAGGCTGGACTTTGGATGATAAGGAATGCGACAAGCCGAGCATGGTGCGACCGGTCTATGAAAAGAAACAACTTGCTGTCAGGGAAGGGAAGGACTTGGGTCTTTACCGCTATGCTGATTGGTTACCCATCAAGACGTTGTTAGCCAACCCTTCGGAACCAGTTACCTACAAGAGCGAAGGTTTGGCCAAACGTTTGGGTTTGAATAACTTATACATTACCTTCAACGGTTGGTGGCCTGAACGTGGTGCTCGCATGACAACTTGTTCCTTCAAGGAAATGGAAGCTTTTTCGGTGTGTGCCCGATTGGGTGAGGAATTGAAAAAGAAGGTGTTGGTGGTGGCTTCGGCGGGCAATACGGCTCGTGCTTTTGCCAAGGTGTGTTCCGACAACGGCATCAAGCTATTGCTGTGTGTTCCGCAGGACAACATTAACGCGTTGTGGTTCGACAAGCCACTGAACGACTGTGTGAAACTCATCACAACCGAAAGCGGCAGCGACTATTTCGATGCCATCAACCTCTCGAATGTGGTTTGTGAATTGGACGGCTATCTGGCAGAGGGCGGCGCGAAGAACATCGCCCGTCGCGACGGCATGGGCACTGCGATGCTGTCGGCCACGACTTTCATCGGTCGATCGCCCGATTTTTATTTCCAGGCCGTGGGTAGCGGCACGGGTGCCATCGCCGCATGGGAAGCCAACCTGCGCTTCATCGGCGACGGTCGCTTCGGCACGAACAAGGCTTGCCTGATGGTTTCGCAAAACAAGCCTTTCGTCCCAATGTACGAGGCTTGGAAGGCCGATTCACGCGTTCTCTTGCCTTACGATGCCGACCAAGCCCGAAAGGATGCCGCCGAGATTTGCGCTCCCGTGCTCTCCAACCGCAAACCGCCTTACGGCCTCGCTGGAGGCCTCTACGATGCGCTGAAAGACACGAATGGCGACATCTTCGCCGTCAGCAACGACGAAGCCAATGCCGCTAAGACCTTGTTTGAAGAAACTGAGGACATAGACATCTACCATGCCGCAGCGGTGGCCACGGCATCGTTGATGCAGGCGGTAGAAAAAGGCATGGTGAAAGCTGACGACGTGGTGATGCTCAATATCACGGGAGGCGGTGAGAGTCGTTTCCACACCGAGCATGAAATTCATTATTTGAAGCCGGCTCATATCTTCAAAATTGGTTTCACGAAAGACGAAGTGGAGCGGGTTTTGAACGCATTGTAGGCGGCTTTTTTTTCGGAAGACAACCCTGTCGATGGCGATTATTGTCTATCGGGGTTATGGATTCTTTTAGTAAGTGGTGTATCAGAGATGATGCATCACTTTTTTTGTTATAAATATTTGGTAATCAATAAAATATATACAACTTTAAAAAAAGCGAAAATTGCCTGCCATTAATAATGTTATTTTTTGTAAATTTGCAAGTTTTATTTTTGATTAAATTCTAAGTTTAAAGTAATATGAAAAAAGCATTTTTTATCCTTCTTTCAGTGATGCTCAGTGTGAGTGTCATGGCACAACAAAGAATCCAATTGCGTTCGGTCGACAGAGCCGAATGTGTAAACAGCAACATGACGAGCCTCAGGGCTTCGTTCTCGTTCTCTTCCATCGATGCGCAGGACTACGAAAGTGAGCGCGGGACTTTTTCCTGGCTCAGCCTGCCCAACACCGTCCTCGGCGGCAATGCGGGTGACCCCCAGATTCCCGTCGTGAACCAACTCATCGCCGTGCCTTTCGGTGCCAACCCACGCATCGAGATTACGAGCTACAGCACTACGGACTACCGTCTTGCTGACTACAATATGCACACCTTGGTGCCGCGCCAGCGCCCTGTGCATAAGAGCCAAAATCCTGATGAAGTGCCCTTCATTATAAACGAGGCCGCTTATCAAGTCCGTGGACTTCGCTCTGAGCCTCAAGCGACCGTTAGTGTGGAAGGTACCATGCGTGGCATCCAAGTTGGCACTATGACCATCGAGCCGGTAAGCTACGACCCCGTCAACAACACCATCCGCGTGTTCAACGACATTGAGGTCTCTGTTTACTTTGACGGTGCTGATACCCAAGCCACTGAAGACATGCTGTTGAAGACTTACAGCCCGGCTTTCGATGCCGTTTACGCACAGTTGTTTAACAACAGAGCCATAACGGATGTCTACACCGACCACCCCGACATGTACAGCACGCCGGTCAAGATGTTGGTGGTCTGCTATTCGGGCTTCAAGAACAACTCTGCTTTGAACAGTTGGTTACAATGGAAGTTGCAGAAGGGCTACTATGTCGATATATTCTACACTGATGAGACAGGAACGAATGCCAACAATATCAAAAACTTTATCAAGACGAAATACAACGCCTCTGTTTCAGCGGGCAATGCCTACACTTATCTAATAGTAATTGGTGACACCGGACAAGTTCCCCAATATATGACCAAGACCATAGACAACTCAATTGGTGAATGTGCTTCCGACTTGGGCTATGCCGCGGTCAACTTCACAACGTCGAGTACTTCCAACTATTTCCCGGACATGTACTACAGCCGTATTTCTGTTGAGAACACCACCCACTTGACCAACTATATTAACAAGGTGTTGACTTACGAGAAATTTGAGTTTGCCGATGGCGGTAACTACTTGAATAATGTAATCCTTGTTGGTGGTTGGGATTCCAACTGGACAAACCGTGTTGCAAAACCCACCATTAACTACGCCACCAACAACTACTTCAATTCGAGCAACACTACCTATGGAGGCTTTGGAAACGGCACTATTCACGCCACTATTTCGACGAGCTCGACACAAGGCTGGAGCGGCACCAACCACGGTTGCTACAACGGACTCAACGATGGTGTTTGCTTCTTGAACTACACCGCCCATGGCGACAAGCAAGAATGGCAAGGACCGCAATTTACCGCAAAACAAGTTGAAACAGTCACCAACACTGGCAAGTATTTCTTCGGCGTTGGCAACTGCTGTCTTACAGGCAACTACAATCTTAATAACGCAAATTATTCAGCCAACTATGCTCCCAGCTCCTCAATAGGTGCCACAGCAAGTTTCGGCGAGACTATGATTCGTGTGCCTAACGCAGGTGCCATCGCTTACGTTGGCTGCTCACCTTATTCCTATTGGTACGAAGACTTCTACTGGGCTGTTGGTGCGCACTCCTACTCAGCAGGCAATGCCCCATCGGTTTCGGGTTCTTCTAAAGGTGTTTACGATGTCATGTTCAACGACCAATACTGGAACTCCGCATCGGCACTACTTTATTTGGGCAACCTCGCCGTGCAGCAGGCTGTCAGCAACGGCAACACCACGAGCAGCATTACCGATGGCGACTGTAACAACTCGGCCCACTACTACTTCCAGTTCTACCACTGCTTCGGCGATGGTTCCGTGATGCCATATGTCACTAAGCCGGAAACGAACACCGTAAGCCATGCCAACACCATTTCCATTGGTGCCACCTCTTTCGCTGTGAGTGCCGTTGCCGGTTCCTATGTGGCCATCACCAAAGACAACGAAATCCTCGGTGTGGCAGAAGTTCCTTCAAGCGGAAGCGTCAATGTTTCAATTTCTGGCCTCACTTCAGCAGGCGATGTGAAGATTGTGGTCACGCGCCAGCAATATCAGCCTTACATTACGACCATCCAGGCCGTTTCCACCTCTGGTCCATGCATCAGCCTTGACAGCTACACGCCAAATATTGCACTGATTGGCCAAGTTACGGATTTGAGCATGACCTTCAAGAATGTGGGTACCACTGCCACATCAGGCGCTACCACGGTTACTTTGTCTTCAAGCGATTCAAATGTTACTATTGACACTCCCACAAAGACCTTCAGCGCTTTGGCAGTCAATGCCAGCACCACGGTGAGCGGCTTCAAATTCCATTTCAACTCAAGTTCAACAGTAGGCTTCAATTATACGATTCACTACACTGTCACTAACGGTAACAACATCTGGGAGGGTGATATCACTGTTACTGCCAATCAGGTCTATACTGTGACTGTTGCGCCCAACAATAACAATTATGGCACTGTCACTGGTGGTGGCCAATACAATTACGGTGCGTCTTGCACCGTGACCGCCACGTCTGCTGATGGCTATATGTTTACCAACTGGACCCAAAATGGCAATGTGGTTTCCTCCAACGCCGAATACACCTTCACTGTGTCGAGCAACATCAGCTTGGTTGCCAACTTCGAAGCAGGCGTCATGATTGGCGATGGCAGCTCTTCTTCGAACGAATATCTGCCGACATACAACTATTATAAGTACTCCCTAACTGAGCAGATTTACACCTCTGCCGAGTTGGGTGGCGCAGGTACCATCACCAGCATCGCTTTCTACAATGAAGGAGCGGAAAAGACGCGCACCTTGGACTTCTATTTGAAGGCTACGACGAAGAGCAGTTTCTCCAGCAAGACTGATTGGATCACAGTGTCATCTTCCGACAAAGTATTCAGTGGTAGTGTCACCATGGTTGCCAACGACTGGACAACCATCACTTTCAACAACCCGTTTGTCTATGACGGCACCTCTAATTTGGTTCTTGTTGCGGATGATAATTCGGGAGCATATACAAACTCACCTCACATGGCCTGCCGTGTGTTTACTGCCAACAGCCAAGCTATATATATCTATAGTGACAATACGAACTACAGCCCCAGCAGTCCGTCATCCTACAATGGCACAGTGCTTTCGGTTAAGAACCAAATCATCCTCACCAAGGAAGCCCAGGCTGCTGGTCCATGCGAAATCACCGTCAGTGCCAATCCTGCGAATGGTGGTACTGTCACAGGCGCAGGCACCTACGATTCTGGCACTACTGCCACTTTGACTGCCACGGCCAACGAAGGCTACACCTTCACCAACTGGACGAGAAACGGTGTGGTAATAAGCACCAACGCCACTTACAGCTTCACAGTGTCCACCGCTGCTGAATACGTTGCCAACTTCACGCTGAACAGCTATACGATTACAGCTACTGCGGTTCCCGCCGAGTTTGGCGCCGTCACCGTCGCTGGCAGCAGAGGCAACAGAGAAGACCTCGTCTATGACTTCGAAGACGGCACCCAAGGCTGGACTGTCTTGAAAGGCAATACTGGCAATTCACCCAACAACTGGATGCACAACACTTCTTACCCCACCTCCAACAATAACTTCACCACTGGTTACGGCCACAACAGCTCCGACGGATTCATGCTCTCCGAGTCGTACATCTCTGGTTCTTCAAGCGGCAGTGGTACCGCAGTCACACCTGACAACTATCTCGTTTCTCCACAGGTACGCTTGGGAGGAAGCATCTCCTTCTATGCAGGTGGCAGAAACACTCAATATTGTGCAGAGAAGTTCTCCGTGATGGTATCCACGACCAGCAACACCAACACTGCCAGCTTCACGACCGTTGAAACTATGATTTTGTCTTTGGACAACGCAGGATATACCTCTTCGCCATATACCGTTGACTTGAGTGCCTACAGCGGCAGGGGTTATATCGCTATCCGCCACTGGGACTGCTATGACCAATGGTTCCTGTGCGTTGACGACATCACCATCGTGGAAGGCGAGGATCCTTCCACTGGTAGCGGCAACTTCAACTATGGCGAGACCTGTGTTGTGACCGCCACGCCTAATGAAGGTTACCATTTCGTGAACTGGACCGAAAACGGCACTGCGGTGTCGTCAGAGGACAGCTATTCCTTCACTGTTACTGGTGACCGTGACCTCGTGGCCAACTTCCAAGAAGGAGTTGAAGTCACCCAGA
>CAMZEK010000046.1 GCA_947305795.1 uncultured Bacteroidales bacterium
TCAGGTTCAAGTCCTGAAGGGGGCGCCATTTTTATGTTTCATGTTATTAATTTTTGCCCGATAATTTCTCCCCGTTATTATCGGGTTTTTTATGTGGCTTTCCGCATACAAATGTAGAGATTTACGACCGTCTTAATATCATACGCCCATACGAAGAAGAGTTAGTATTTTCTGCGAAGAAGATAAACATCGAATTGTTCTTCACTTTTTGAAGTTGAGAAATACTCCATGTCATACGAGAACGAACATGATAAAAAGTAATTGTTCATGATGAATTCGGCATCCTCCGGCTTATATGGCTTGTTGGGTGACAGGAGAATCCATTTAGGTGGATTGAATGCTTTCGTGGTTTCTTCGTTCCATAATGTAGGCAGTTGGAAGACCAAAGCCGTGAAAAGTACCCGATTGCATTGCAACAAACCTTCGTGTTCCATCATGTGTGTTCCGTGCCAATATAAGTTGTAGTTGTAAATGGAATCTCTTTCTATGGTCGGGATATTTTCAATGCAATTGTGGAAGTCGTTATAGATCAATTCTAACTTGTTGTTTTGGAATAGAATGTGCTTTGTGATATTGCCAACATAGAAAACCAAGCTGATGAATGCTATTCCGCAGAAAACCACTTGAAGTTTTCTTTGGTTGTTTAAGTCGATATACATCATGCTGACGATGCATAATGGAATAAGTGCTATTAGATAGAAAGAATTGCAGAGTTTTCCGAAAGTTAGGATGAATAAAGACATGGAGATGACAAAGGGGATGATGATTTCTTGTTTTCCATGGGAATTGATGATTTGAATGGCCGACAGCGCAACCACAAACATGATGTATAATATAATATGAAGCCATTGCGGCTTCCACTGACGCCCTATGTATTCCAAATTGGATAATAACGAGGCGTAAAACATTTCATAGATGCCTTGTCCTCCTGCCACAATATAGAAATAAAGCACACATGGGATAGCAATGACGAGCCAACCGCAAATGAAGCAAAGAATGCTTGAAAACAGTCGCTTGAAGTCTTTTTTTGTAAAGAATTGTATCCAAAGGTAAGCTACGAATCCCAAAAACGCACAAGCATTGTTGATTTGGATGAAGGTTATGATTCCAAAACAAATACCTATTATGAGCATTTGCAAAAGCCGTATTTCCGTTTTTGACTTGTAGGCACGAAAATATACCAGTAATGGATAGGAAATAAAAGGCAAACACCATTCCTGGCTTTGGTCGCCAGCACCGTAGAAACACAAAAGCAAAACCAAAGCGATGCATAAACAAATCATCCTTTCTTTTTCGGTGCGATATAATGCCAACATTTTGTCCCAGATGAACAGCGTTGCCGTTAATGAAACAACTTGCATCAACATGAGGGCAAAATCTCCTCCAAGCCACAGGCCAAGTGCGTGGATGAAATACAGCAGACAGCCTTTGTTGTCGAAATAGTCGATATATATGATTTTGCCTTTAAGGATAGCTCTACCCATTTGTTTAAATATAGACGGGTCGGCACCTTCAAAAACATAAAGAAACGAAGTTGACCTCGAAAACAAAACCACAAAGATAAAGGACACAAAGAAGAGCAGCAGGGGATAATGTTTACTACTGACTATATTGGTGATACGGCTTAGTCCTTTCATAACAATTCATAATATTGTTTTGAAAATCAACTTGATGTCACCCAAAAAACTCCAATTGTCCAAATAGTTCAAGTTGATTTTCACCTTATCGGGCCAAAGCACATTGTCGTTATAAGCTTTTGGATCGGTTTGTTGGGCAAGCAGTTCCTCTTCATCACGGTATTTGATGCTGGCCGGTCCGGTGATGCCCGGGCGAAGTTGGAGGATTCTCCTATCGTCTCCCTGCAGTTGGTCAGCATAACCAGGCACGTCGGGACGCGGACCAACAAAGCTCATTTGACCCATCAATACGTTGACCAACTCGGTGAGGCAGTCCACCTTGCTGTGGCGTAGCCAATGACCCATTCGCGTAATACGTGGGTCGGTGGCCGTGGTAATGGAATCTCCTTCCGATTGGTGGTCCATGGTGCGAAACTTGCAAATTTTGAACGGCTTGCCTTCTTTTCCAATACGTGTTTGCATGAAAAAAACGGGCCCCTTTGAGTCTATTTTGATGAGGATGGCAACGACAAGCAAAGGCAGGAAAAGCACAATAAGTCCTAAGAGTGCCGCGATGCGATCGAAGCACCATTTGAAAAAGAATCCTATTTTGTGTTTATTTTTCTCCACGCTGCATGGCCTCCATATTGAGAATTGCCCTAATGCGCGGCAAAGTTATGATTTTTTTGAACGGGTACAACATATTGACTGCAATCTTCATCCACCAGAGGTAATGGATGGCCAAGTGACAATAGGATTTGCGGAAATGGAACTTCTCTTCCAAAAACTGCTGAATGTTGGAATGTTCGGTAATGCTGCGCGAACCGTCGGTGACATAACGGAAACCTTTTTCCTGCAAGTAATATTGGTTCATGCTGTAAAACAAGCCATAATAAGGATAAGCGGTGCTTTTGCGTTTGTATTCTGGCATGATGGCAACCAAACCGTATTCGCAGGAATCACCCCATAGCATAACTGTGAAAAATCCCACAAAACGGTTGTCATTGCGGTCGAAAATTCCCCAATAATCAAAATCCTTTTGGCTACATTCGTTCAAATAGGTTTCAAATGTATGAACGCTTGTAATGCGGTCGGTGACGGAATAATCGTCAAAAGTGGCTCTCAAAATAGGATAACCTTGTTTTTTGATTAAATCAATGTCAACGCGTCGGAAATCCAAATGTTCCAACGAACGCCTTACTTTTTTCCTTGTGTTTCCCGATAGTTCTTCCAGTCCACCAAAGTGGTCTTTGATCAAATTCCAAAAGCACGTTTCTTCTTGACAATCAAAATTATATGTATTTCTGACCATCAGGCCACCCTGCTTGAGGAGCGATTGGCATTCCTTATCGCTAAGTTTTGGCTCCTCATGTGGTGCGCCATCGTAGCGCCATGCTTTGCGATAAAGATAGAAACCGTTCATTACAAGCGCTTTTTGATGGCGTTGAAGGCATAACAACTGAAGTAATAAAGGGTCTTGAAAAACGGTAGTTTCTCATTTTTGCGATACACATTCCAAAGGTCAGCGGAGGCTTTCAACTTGTTGGAACTCGCTGATTTTCTTCTGATTCTATAAGAAACCAAAGCGTTTTCGATGGCATAGGCCTTGAATCCCTTTTTCAGAATGTTGAGCCAGGTGGCGGTGTCTTCACTGGTGCGGAAGTGGGGTACAACAACTTCGCCAACAATGGTTCTATCGACCATGACGGTGGAGCAGCCGATAATGGTGTTGCGCAAATAAGCAGTGTAATTCAGATCACCGATAGTGTTGATGAATTTGTCCAGCTTGTTTCCGTCTTCGTCAATCCAATCATAGGTCGAATAACTGAAACCGATGTTTTTTTCTGTCATGAAACGCAATTGTTGATCCAGTTTTTCTGGATGCCAAATATCATCGGCATCGAGGAAGGCAAGGAAACGACCTTGGGCCATCTTGATGCATCGGTTTCGGGTGTCGGCGATGCCGGAATGGTTCTCTTTGAGGGCAATTCGAATCCTTTTATCTTTCGCACAAAAATCTTTGATGATGTCAGCCGTTGTGTCGGTCGATGCATCGTCGGCGATGAGCAGTTCCCAATGGGGATAAGTCTGCCTGATGACGGAATTAATGCTGTCGGCTATAAACATTTCCATGTTATAGCACGGCATAATGACCGATACAAGCGGCTGGTTTTCCATCGATTGCGTGAATTATTTCAGTCCTTCAATCCAAACCTTGATTTGTTGTTCATCGTGGAGCTTGCACACGAGGAGCGAATGGTCGCGATAAGCCACGAGATAGTCTTCTAATCCCTCCACTACGGCCTCGGTACCTTCCTCTATATTAATAATGGTGTTTTTGTTGTTCACTGAAACCACCTTGCCACGTTTGGCGTTACCGTTTTCGTCTTTCTTGGCATGGCTGAACAGAGATCCCCAAGTGCCAATGTCGCTCCAGCCGAAGTCGGCGGGGATGGTGAAGGTATTGGGTGACTTCTCCATCACACCGTAGTCGATGCTGATATTGGGGCAATCCACAAAGTGGTCATTGATAAAGTCTTGCTCCTCGGGCGTGCCGAAGTTGTAAATGCCTTTCTCGAAAACTTCCACCAATTCAGGCAAGTATTGTCTAAAAGCGTTCATGATGCCGTCCAAAGTCCAGAGAAAGATGCCGCTATTCCAAAAATAGTTACCCTCCTCGACGAACTTTACAGCAGTTTCATGGTTGGGCTTTTCCTTAAACATTTCAACTTTCACCACCTCAGGCAATGTGGCTTGTTTCGGCACTTGAATATAGCCATATCCTGTTTCGGGTCGGCTCGGCTTGATGCCGATGGTCATCAGGGCATTTTGGTTTTTTGCCAAGAAGTCAAAGCCCAGACGGATGATGCGTTGAAATTCAACTTCATTGGTTACCAAATGGTCAGCGGGTGTGACAACAATATTGGCTTCTGGGCAGCGGCTTTGTATGTGGTAGGCGGCGTAGGCGATACAAGGTGCAGTATTGCGTCGTGCAGGTTCGCACAACACTTGGTCACCTTTCAGCATGGGCAGGTGCTCAAGTACAAGGTGCTTATATGCGTTATTGGTCACCACGAGGAAATTTTCATCGGGGATAACAGGACTAAAGCGTTCGTAGGTACTGCGGATGAAACTTTTGCCTGTACCGAGGATATCAAGAAACTGCTTTGGATAATTGTCTTTGCTCAAGGGCCAAAAGCGGCTTCCAATACCGCCTGCCATGATGATACAGAAATTGTTCATTAGATGTAAGTATTAGGTCTGGGCTTTCGACAAGCTCAGATGTCCTTAGCATTCGTAAAAGCAAAAGTGTGTGAGCTTGTTGAATGGCCGATAATAGGTCATTTCTTATCTAACTCCGAAAATACACTATTATTGCTCTTGAACTCGGGAACAATGGCTTTCATTTGAGCTACAATCCTTGTTGCATTGCAAGTGGCCAATTCGTTGCGGAGTTTTTCGATCGAGGCGTCAACCTCAGCGGCTTCATATTTTCTGACCACAGCGTGCATGATTTTCTCGTTGTTGGTCTTGATGGTGTTCTCCTCGTTGGCCAAAACTTCTTCATAAAGTTTCTCTCCAGGGCGCAGTCCAGTTTCGATGATTTCGATGTTGGGTTTATGGGCTAGTTTGCGCATTTTTTCTGCCAAATCCCAAATGCTGACCTTTTCACCCATATCAAACACAAAAATGTCACTTCCTTCGCCGATGGAACTTGCCTCTAATACAAGGCTGCAAGCTTCGGGAATGGTCATAAAATAACGTGTGATACGGTGGTCAGTGACAGTGATAGGGCCTCCTTTTTCAATTTGTTTGCGGAATAGAGGTACCACCGAGCCATTGCTACCCAAAACATTACCAAAACGTGTGGTTATGAACTTGGTCTGACTGTTGCGGCTTTGCGTGTAGATTTCAGCGATACGCTTGGTGGCCCCCATCACGTTGGTCGGGTTGACGGCCTTGTCGGTCGAGATCATGACAAATTTCTCCACGCCGAATTCCATGGACAAATCAGCAATGAGCTTGGTACCGAATACGTTGACAAACACAGCTTCGTATGCATTTTCCTCCATGAAAGGCACGTGTTTGTAAGCTGCGGCATGATATACAATCTGCGGGTGGTAGTTTTCGAAGACCTCCCTCATGCGTAACGGGTCTTTCACATTGGTGACGACGAATGCCATGCGGTCGCGTAGCTCCTTGAAATCGGGAGTATTGTTCATCTCGAACTGGAAGTCGAATAACGGTGATTCGGCTTGGTCGAGCATAATAAGCTTCTCGGGGTTGTAGTGCATTATCTGACGGCAAATCTCACTACCAATAGAACCAGCAGCACCTGTCACGAGGACGACTTTTCCATTGATTTCGCGGCTGACGTTCTCTTTGCCAAGAATAATGGGATTACGTCCCAAGAGATCTTCAATCCTAATATCCTCAATTTGGTTGGTTCCGATTTGGTTGTTTACCCATTGCGAAAAAGCAGGAATGGATTTTACGCTAAGATTGAGTGCCAAACCATGCTCAATGATTTCCTTGCGGCGTTCTTCAGAGAGGCTGGGAATGGCCAGAATCATCACTTCAATGTTGTTTTTCTTGACGAATTCCTCATTCAGAACGAAAGATGGTGCGAAAATTTTCACAGCATTGATTTGGTTGCCAACGCGTTTTGAGTCATCATCAACAAATGCTATGACTTTGTAGAAGGTGTTGGTGTCTTGGCTCAAGGTGCGCTGCAACATCATGCCAGCATCACCAGCGCCATAGATAACGGTATTCTTTTTCTTGCCCGAATATTTGTAAATCTCGTTGTAGAGTCTCCGTATGGTCAGTCGCATGATGATCATCAGAACCATGGTGATAAGATAATGGTAGATGATGACGATAAAGGGAGGATAAAGGGTTCCTACATAAGGCATGTGGAACTTGATCAAGATGAATTTGCTTAGGAGATAGAACACGAGCGTCCAAGTGCAGGATGACAATATTTTACGGATGTCATTGAATCCTGAATAACGCAGCATTCCATCATAGGTTTTGCTGATTAGGAAGGCAACAAGATAAGGAATGGGATAAATCCAAATGAACTTCCAATTGACAACGATGTTTGCAAGGTCTTTGAAATAATACATTATAATAGCCGCAAGATAGGCGAGAAGCACGATGACCATGTCGGCGGCTAAGATCCAAATACGGGGCAAGCTGTTGCTTTTGTGTTTGCCGAATATAAAGTTGCAAAACTGCTTTACCAATTTATTCATATCACAAAAAGTTATTGTTTACATCATTACGACTAAACAAAATTATTCAACTTGCAAAAATAGGGATTTCCCATATAAAAATAGATAATCAAAACTGTGTTTTTTTTATGGAAAAAATTAAGTGTTTGGTTTATAATAAATTATAAGTATATAAAAAACGAGGACAAACCTAAAACTTGTCCTCGTTTTTGTAAAGTGGGGGTGGAATCACTCCACAATGGTCATTTCTTCAATCAAATGATGGGCACCCGCAAACTTGTCGATGATGAAGAGCACATAGCGGATGTCGACGGAAATGTTACGGCAGATGGCAGGGTCGTATAAGAGGTCGCTCATCGTGCCTTCCCAGCAGCGGTCGAAATTGAGGCCGAGCAATTGTCCGTCAGCATTCAGTATGGGGCTGCCAGAGTTGCCACCGGTGGTGTGCACACTGGCGGTGAAAGCCACATGCATGGTTCCATCCTTGTCGGCATAACGACCGTAATCTTTGTTGTTGTAGAGTTGCTTCAGGCGTGGTTCCACCACATAATCGTAAATATCAGGATTTTCCTTCTCGATGATGCCTTCAAGCGTAGTGAAATGACGGTAGGTCTTGCCGTCTTGGGGTTTGAAACCTTCTACCTTGCCATAGGTGACGCGTAATGTGAAGTTAGCATCAGGGAAGAGGCGCTTGTCGGGCTGCATATCCATTTGGCCTTTCATGTAGATGCGACGTTGGCGGTCAATAGTGGCATTAAGGCTCGAAATATGGTCGTAGACTTCGTTGCGGTAGAATCCGATGAGGCTTTGATAAACTTTCAAAGCTGGGTCGTTGGCCAATTTCTTGACATTCTTTGCGTTAAAGTTGTCTAAAAGCTCATTTACCTTGGCTTCATCCGTGAAGATGGATTTATTGAAAAGATTGTCAACGTATTCATCCACGTCTTTGATGCCGTTGAGGAAATCAGGACGGAAATCGGCAGGCTGGGCTTTCAGATATTCTTTGAGAAGCATGGCGGCCACCTCGCGGTCGATAGGTTCGTAATAGTCCTTGAAGAAACTGGCAGATCTAGTTTTCAGGTTAGTGATCATTGCGTCAATTTCTCCTTGTGGTGTGTCTTTGGTCACTTCGGAGAGTTTGACGAAACGTCCTGCGAAACTAACGAGTTCAATACGCAGTCCAGCCTCGGAAAAATAGGTATATGCTAATTGATAAGGCTCAAGTTCCTTGTAGTTTTTCTCAAACTGGTTGAGCAGGTCAATGTACATGTATCGGTTGCGTGCACCCAAGGCCCACTCTTGGAAGTCTTTCTCAAAGGCACGTTTCTTCTCCACGCCATGGAAGTGGTTAATGCCCTCAGTGACGCCCATCCATTTTTTCCATCCATTGCCGATGCTAGCATGCTTCGAGGCATATTGGATACGTACCTTGGGGTCTTGCTCTTGATACTTGTTGTAGATATCCAACACCTTGCCGCGCAGGTCAACGATGATGGGATCAATGAGGTTGGCTTCTTGGTCGACGGCCACGGCAGGCAAGTATTCGTTAGTGCGGGCGGGATAGCCGAACACGAAGGCGAAATCACCTTCCTCAGCGCCTTTCAACGAGATGTCCAAATGCTTGGCTGGCTTGTAGGGTACATTGTCCTTGTCGTAAACGGCGGGATGCCCATCCTTATCGGCGTAGACGCGGAAGATACTGAAGTCGCCAGTATGTCTGGGCCAGACCCAATTGTCGGTATCTCCACCAAACTTGCCGATATTGCTTGGCGGACAGCCCACCAAGCGTACGTCAGTGTAGATTTCATTGAGAAGTAGATAGTATTCATTCCCAAGGAAATATGGTTTGATGCTGACTTTGTATTTTGTCTCCTTCTCGACGGCAGCAACGATTTTCTTGATATTTTCGTCAATTTTGGCTTGGCGGTCGGCTTCGGACATGTCTATGTTGATACCAGTGAGCACCTTTTCAGTCACATCACGCATCTCACGGAGGAAAATGACACTGAGGCCGGGGCAGGGCAGTTCCTCGCCCATGTTCATAGCCCAGAAGCCGTTGGTGAGGTAGTCGTGTTGGACGGAGCTGTGTTTTTGGATGTAATCGTAGCCGCAGTGGTGGTTGGTGAGCAGCAGACCTTGGTCGCTGACGATTTCGCCAGTGCAGCCACCGCCAAAGAGCACAATAGCGTCTTTTAGGCTGCTGTGGTTGATACTGTAAATGTCTTCAGCGGTGATTCTCATACCCATTTCCTGCATTTCTTTTTCGTTGTATTGCAGCAACATGGGAATCCACATACCTTCACCAGCACGAACAAGGCCGAAGGAAAATGTGGACAATAGGATGATAAAAACTCGTAAGTATTTCATTCAGTGAAAATTATTGGTTATGAATAATAAGTTTTGTCGTTTCGATGACGTTGTTAACGTGTTGCAAATATAGTGTAATATTTGTTTTTTTTGCAAAAAATGCGGCAATTTTCCTATTTTTGTCTGCATTAACAATCTATTTATGGAAGAAATCGTTCGTTTTTTGGAAGACGTGTTGCGCAATAATAACCGTCCGTGGTTTCAGGAACATAAGAGCCAATATCTTAAGGCGCAAGCCAATTTCAACGCTTTGGCAGAGCGTATATTAATAGGTATACAGAAATTTGACGACAACTGTAAGGGCTTGACGCTGAAAGACTGCACCTACCGCTTCTACCGCGACACGCGCTTCTCGCCCGACAAGCGGCCTTACAAGACCCATTTCGGCGTGTTTGTCTGTCCCGAAGGCAAGAAATCGATGCTGGCGGGGTACTATTTCCATATTGAGGCGAAGGAGTCTGAATATCTAGGCCACAATATGTTGTGTACGGGAATGTACATGCCTGACACGGCCATGCTGAGAACCATCCGTAATGAGATTCTTTTCAACGGTGAGCCTTTGATGAAAGCCATCTCCAAGGCCAAAAGCTTCGATTTGGACACCAGTAATGCCATGAAGCGTGTACCCAACGGCTACCCGAAAGACCATCCTCAGGCTAAGTTGTTCAAACAACGCGACTGGCTTTTGGTGCAAGACCTTCCCAGTCAACGCCTTTTCGACCCGAATCTCGTGGATTGGGTGCTGACTGAGTTTGAGAAGACGAAAGATTTCTGCCAGTGGCTGAATAGGACGGTGAGGGGGGAATAAACGAAAAAACCTGCGAAACTCGCAGGTTTTTTCGTTGTTGATCAAGCCAGCTCAAACTGCTCCAAGAACTTCAAGTCGTTCTCGAAGAACAGCCTCAGGTCGTTGATGCCGTATTTCAGCATGGCAATACGTTCCACACCCATGCCGAAGGCAAAGCCCGTGTATTTCTCCGGGTCGATGCCGCTGGCAATGAGGATGTTAGGATCGCACATGCCGCAGCCGAGAATCTCAACCCAACCCGTATGTTTGCAGATGTTGCAGCCCTTACCGCCACAAATGTTACATGAGATGTCCATCTCCGCCGAAGTCTCGGTGAAGGGGAAATAAGAGGGACGGAAACGCACCTTGGTACCCTCGCCGAAGAACTCCTGCACGAAGTGGTAAAGCGTCTGTTTCAGGTCGGCGAAAGAGACGCCTTCGTCAATGTAAAGGCCCTCAATCTGATGGAAAATGCAGTGGGCGCGGGCCGAGATGGCCTCGTTACGGAACACGCGTCCAGGGGCGATGATGCGGATGGGCGGCTGGTGGGTCTCCATCACGCGAACCTGCACACTCGAGGTGTGGGTGCGCAATAGCACATCCGAGGCCTTGTTGACATTGGGCTCCTTGCTGATGAAGAAAGTGTCCTGCATGTCGCGGGCGGGATGGTCGAGGGGAAAGTTCAAGGCCGAGAACACGTGGTAGTCGTCCTCAATCTCGGGACCTTCGGCGATGGTGAAGCCGAGGTGAGAGAAAATCTCGTTGATGTCGCGACGCACGATGGACAGCGGGTGACGGGCACCCTTCATGTCGGCGGCGGGCATGCTCATGTCAAAGCTGGCATCGTTGCTGTGCTGGTTCTCAAACTTTTGCAGCTGCTCTTCCACCTTGTCCTGCACGACATTTTTCAACTCGTTGAGCTTCATGCCCATTTCCTTGCGGAGCTCAGGAGTCACGTTCTTGAAGTCAGCGAACAAAGCGGGAATAATGCCTTTCTTGCTCAAATAGGTGATGCGGAAATTTTCAAGAGTCTCTTTGCTTTCGGCTTGGAAATCACGTACTTGAGCCAATATTTCTTCAATTTTTTCTTTCATGGGGTATGAAGATTATTGACAGCAGCTTTTTGTTTTCGTGTCGCCTTTTTTCTCGCAGGCTTTGTCGCAACCCTTCTCGATGGTGACGGAAGTGATGGTCACAGGCTCAAGGGGGACATCCATGTTGCCCGTTTTCACAGCGGCAATTTTGTCGACCACCTCAAGGCCTTCGATCACTTCGCCAAACACGGTGTAGTCACCGTCCAGATGAGGCGTGCCGCCCACGGTCTTGTAGGCTTGGCGTTGCTTGGCCGAGAGCACCTTGCCCGAACGGTCCTCGAACATGTCCAACCATTTGTCGTCATACACCCTGCCTTGCACGATGTAGAACTGCGAGCCGCTGGAGGCTTTCTTTGGGTTCACTTGGTCGCCTTGACGTGCAGCGGCAAGGGCGCCTTTCTTGTGGAAGTGGTTGTCCTTGAACTCGGCAGGGACGGTGTAGCCTGGATCCAAGCGACCGTCGGCGTTCTGTCCGCCTTGAATCATGAACTGACTGATGACGCGGTGGAAGGGTGAGCCGTTATACCAGCCTTCGTTCACCAATTTGATGAAGTTGTCGCGATGGAGCGGCGTGTCGTTATACAGTTTGGCCTTTATGGTCCCCATGCTGGTCTTGATGACAACGACGGTTTCTTTTTCTTCGGTTTTCTGTGCTTGGCAGGTCAGTCCGACCAAAACTAAAGCGGCTAAAATTATTCTTTTCATGGTTTTAAAATTAAAAGTTCAATATTAGATTTTATTCGTTTACAATGGAATAGGTCACATTGAGGCGCATACGGTTGCCTTCGGTTGCTTCGGGACCGTTGACGACCCAGCGTCGGGCGTTATAAGCGGCACCTTCGATACCAAGACTTAAACCCACATTGGTTCCTTCTTTGAGGACGAGTTTTTGCAAATACTCAGAGATACGGAAAGTGACAATTTTTGAGTTGGCATCGTAACTGCCGCCAAAATAATTTTCACCCTCATAATTATCGGAAATGATGTAAGTGGAGCCGTCTTCCTTAAGTCCAACCAGCACAAGCTTCGACGGTGCGGTGAAAATTGTGGTGTCGATGTCGGGTGGGGCTGGGAGGATAAGTTGGGCATCGTTGATAAGAATGTGGCATCGGTCAAGAGAATCGGCCCAATGCGTGAGGTTGGGGAAGCGGATATGGGTTCTAATGCCGCCCATGGTTTGTAAATATACCCGTTGTTGGCCTAAGGTGGTGTCACCACCCATCAGTTGACTGACAAACTCGGGATTGCCTTGTGTATAGTCGTGGTCGAAATGGTTGAAGTAATTATCATCGGAGGTTACGTAATAGTCGTATCGCAAGGCGTTTTCAGGGGTTGTTGTATTGTGATAATACAGTTGCAGTCGGGTCAAAGTGTTGTTGGTGAGGTTGATGGAGCTGATGCTTCCGTTTAGACTCACTTCATCGCAGGTGAGAAAAAGACCTTTGAAATGGTTCTTGAAATCGTCGGGTGTTTGATAGATCGTGCTGTCAAGTTGCATCAGGTAGTTGCCAAAGTCTTGGCTCAGCGGAATGCGGATTACGGGTTCAGTGAGCGTGTCGGTGCCAATGATGTGGACGGCATTGTTTAGATGTGGCCTGAATTGGAAGCCGTTGGCTAAATCGATGTTGCTGCATGGTACGGAGGAGTAGCTGTAATAGGTTTCGCTTGCCGAAATGCTGTCGTTGAGTTCGTATGCATGGACAGTCAAAAAGGTGGTTGAGTCACCGTAAACGGCGGAAAGCGCTAATTGTAGTACTACCGAATCGAGTACAGAAGTTGTACCGAAGTTTTGTCCCGAAGAGGAAAAGCGGAATTGTGTATAAAAGCCTGCTTCGGTGCTGCCAAAAACAGGGTCGTGAGTACTGCCGAGCAAAGCGTATCGGACGTTTTTGGAACCGATGGAATCAAGGTAGGAATGACAAACGATGAGGGCGGTATCGGTGCGGGTCACGCTGATGATATTGTTCTCGTCGATAAGGTCATTGCCGATGGTATCGGGTGTTTTTTTGCACGAAGCGAAGGCTAATATCAGTGTGCCAATAAGGAACGCCAAAAGGGTTTGAGCTACCTGATAATGTGTTTTCATTGTGTTTCTGTGCTTGAGTTTGATGCAGTAGTGATAACTCAAAACTACCTGGCTTATTGTTTCTGAATGAAGGTTTCATAAAACTCGTTGCAGGCCTGGGGGAAGTTCTCCTCGCCGGGGAAGGGCATGACGGGTTTGTTGCAGGTCTTCAGATAGGCTTCAATTTCGGGATGGATTCTCTCGCTGGCGATGGTGACGCCATCGGAATAACTGATGGCGGCCTTGGTGAGATTGACGTAGTCGGTTTCCTTGTAGCATTTGAGGTCTTTGGCGGTAATGCCGGGCAGCTTCATCTTCTTGTCAAAACCAGGTCTAAGGGTTTCCTCAAAGGCGTCATCGCAAACGGAGTAAATGATTTTCGATTCGTTGTACAAGGGGTTGTCCTTGACATTGAGCGCACGTTTGATATAGAGTGGCATTAAAGCCGAAATCCAGCCGTGGCAATGGATGATGTCGGGCGACCAGTTCAATTTTTTCACCGTTTCGATGACACCACGGGTGAAGAAAATGCTACGGTCGTCGTTGTCTTCACAAAACACGCCGTCATCATACATCATATATTTCCTGCGGGAGAAGAAGTCGTCATTATCGATAAAGTAGATTTGCATCCTCGCTTTTTGGATGGAGGCCACCTTAATGATAAGCGGGTGGTCGGTATCGTTGATGATGAGGTTCATGCCCGAAAGCCGAATCACTTCGTGAAGCTGGTTGCGCCGCTCGTTGATGATGCCATACCGAGGCATGAATATTCTGATTTCCTTTCCGTTTTCTTGTGTGGCTTGGGGGAGATAGCGACCTATTCGGCTCATTTGGGTCTCTGGCAGATAGGGCGTGATTTCCTGTTGGACGAAAAGTACTCTTGTCTTGTTTTCCATTGTCTCTCTGTCTATATGTCGGTTTTAAAGGGCAAAGTTACAAATTTTTTCTGAAACAGCGAGAAAAAATTTTCCTCTTTCCTAAAAGGGTTAATCATAAACCATTGACAATCAAAAATAAAGCCGACAGCAAACGACAGCAAACGACTACAGTCGACAACAAACGTTTGTTCAATGGCTTGGTCTTGACAAATGTTGTTATTTTGCATCGTCAAACCGAAAGGAGCGACAACTCAAATTCACTAATTACAAACATCAAAACACACACAACAATGAGTACATTAAGAAATTCGGTCACATTGATTGGCCGCCCGGGCGCAGAGCCTGAAATGAGAAGTTTCAACAACAACATGAAAGTAGCACGTTTCCGCATGGCCGTGAACGAGCGCCACCGCAACGCAAACAATGAATGGGTCACCGACACGCAATGGTTCCCTGTCGTGGCATGGGGCGCTGCTGCCGACCGTGTAATGAAAAACGTACAAAAAGGCAAGCAAGTGGCCATAGCCGGGAGCTTGCGAAACAACGAATGGATCGACGAAAAAGGCCAACGTCATCTTACCACTGAAGTCAGAGTTGACGATTTGCTCTTGATGGACAAAATTAAGGATTGATAGATTCGGATAAATCAAATGGGCGATTTTGCCCGTTTGATTTATCCCGAAACCATAAACACTCTGCTGTCTTTCCACTTGGAGTGTCGCAGCATCTCGTTGGTGAAATGGGTGCGGCTACCCAATTGGTCCAGAAGCTCCTTCGCTTTGTCGAACTGGCGCAGTTCGCGGTAAATCTCAGGCACCTCGAGGTCAATTTGTTCCTCGGGGTGCTTTTCAAGTAAAACCAAGAGGCGTTTCAGGTTGTTGTTGAAGCCTTTCAGGTTTTTGAGAAACAGCTTCTCGCCTTCGAGAATCATGCGGCGGTTGCTGTGCCACACACCAAAGCTCATGAATCCATTCAGGAGATACTTCAGGCGCACGTGTTGGTGGTTGCGGTGCAAGTCGTTGTAGGCCCACCACAAGAAACGGCGCAGGTAAATCTCGTTTTTGGGTTCGTAGTGGCTTTTCTTCAGGAACGTCAGGTAGTGGTTGATGAGGGCGAGCTTGCCTTTGTTGTCGGAAAAACGGATGCCGTAGAAGCGCCAGGTGTTCCATGAGTAGACTTCGGCATCGGGCTTTTCCGTGGTGATGAACGGCTCCTTAGGATCCTCAATCCAGAAGGCATGGCCACACGAAGGGCAAAGAAGCATCTTTTGCCTCGTGGTGATATAGTTGTCATACAGCACCTTACCATCAGAATACAGAATGGCCTCGTTGACCAACTCCGCTTTCAAGTTGCGGCCTTCGAGCCAAGCTTGGCAATGCGGGCATTGAAAATAATATGAGTCGTATTTCAGCATGGTTAGTCTGTTTTCATTTTCTACCAAAATCGGCGGGGATTTCGCCCCATATTTCCGTTTTCCATTTCAAGATGGGAACTTCTATAGTGTTGGTATTCAACCAGTTTTCGGCTCGTCCAATCAACTGAAATAGGTATTCGTTTTTGCTGTTGGGCTGCAGCTTGGTCTTGCATTTCTTTTGCCGCACCCAAATTTGCGCATTGACCGAATCACTGTAGATGGGCAAGGTCCAGCCGTTTTTTTTCTCCAAGGCCAAGGCGTGGACGATGGCTAAAAACTCACCTATATTATTTGTGGCCTGCTCAAAAACGGGGCTATGGAAAAGTTCCTGCCCTGTTTCCGTCAAGACACCACGATATTCCATTTTTCCTGGATTGCCCGAGCAGGCGGCATCGACGGCAATGGCTTGTTTCTGAGGCTTTTCCGTCAAATCCATTTGCTCAATTTTGGCTGAAGAAGTGCTGTTCTTGAACGATTCATACCCCATTTTATAGGCGGTCTCGGCACTTGGCAGGTCGGGAAAACCTTTGAAGGAAGCCCCGTTAAAACCGACGATTTCCTTCTTGCACAGGTCCCAATCGTCATAGATTCCGGGATGGCGGCCTTGCCAGACGACGTAAAACTTGTTCTTGGGTTTTGTCATGGCGGCAAAAGTAGGAAAAAAATGCCGTTCGAGAAAAAAACACGATTTTTTTCTTGCGTGAAACAAAAAATCGCTATTTTTGCAGCCGATTTCAGTGCCCAATGGTGTAATGGCAGCACAACTGACTCTGGATCAGTTAGTCTAGGTTCGAATCCTGGTTGGGCAACAAAATCAATCCCTATTTTGTTGATTTTCAAGATAGGGATTTTCTTTTGCCCCAGATTTGCCCCCAATAACCTATTGTTGCTGAAGAAGATAGCGTTCTTTCAGTGTTTCGAAATCTGTCTCGGTCAACCCCAAAGCTATACGCAGATATGCATCCATTGAACCATACTCGACGTCAATCAGGTCGAGGGCTTTGATGAAATTGTCTGTGTTGGCACCGATGAAGGCTTTGACCACGGCAAGTTCCTCCTCCTTGCCGCCAAGGAACCTCACCTTGCGGCAATACTTGTGGACATCCTTGGCGCAGACCAGATTAGTCTTGTCGAAATCGGCGATGATGGTCTCGCGGTCGACACCCAATGCGGACAATAGATAAGCTGAAGCGAGACCTGTGCGGTCCTTGCCTTGGGTGCAATGAAAGAACACCGCACCGTCTTGTGTTTCAACCACCTCGCGAAGGAATGCTGCAAACTGCTTCTGACAGTCGGGACGCATGACGAGTGAGGGATACATCTCCCGCGCTATTGTTTTTGCTTTCTCGTTAAAGGCAGCCATCAGGATGAGTTTGGAAATGTCGAACGTCTTGTGCTGGGTCATTTCTTTTGGTGCGTCTTCGTTGTCAACGGGTTGGACGGGGAGACAAATATACGCTGCGCTGGGCAAGGTTCTGTTTTCTTTGCCTTTCTTCTCGAAGTCGGTTCTGAAGTCGATAACCTTAACGGTGTGAAGCTCGGAAAGTAGCGCAAGGTCGGCATCTTTTGCTGTTGTGAGCGATGCACCTCGGATGAGCAGACCCGACTTGACCATCCGGCCGTCTGTTGTCTTGTATCCGCCAAGGTCGCGGGCGTTGATGATTCCTGAAAGCCATTGGGGAAAGCGGCGTCCTCGCGAAGTGTCTTTAGTGCCAGTTTCTTTCTTCATCCAGAGTTAGCTTAAGTTTGTATTTCGTATTCCGCTGGAACAGATACATTTTGGCCGTTTTATATTGCCAGCAGCACCAACAATTGTGCAGTAAAGATACGCAGGAACATCGTCAGGGGATAGACGGTCGCATAACCCATGTTAGGCAGCTTGCAGCCTTCGGGGGCTACGGTATTGGCGAATGCCAACGTGGGCGGGTCGGTGTGAGAGCCGCCGATAAAGCCCATCAGGGTGTAGTAGTTCATTTTCAGCACCAAACGGCCGAAAGTCGCCACGAGGATGGGCGGCACGATGGTGATGATGATGCCGTAAAGCACCCACATATAATGCTCTTGCACGGTGTCTACGAATTTACCGCCAGCACCAAGACCCACGCCTGCGAGGAAGAGTGCGATGCCTACTTCACGGAGCATCCAAACGCCGTGGCTGTCGGTGAATTCCACTGTAAACCAACCTTTTCTGACACCCAACCAGCTCCCTATGATGGCTACGACCAAAGGCCCGCCAGCCAAACCCAGCTTGATGGGTGCTTTCATGCCCACTGGAATTGGGATAGAACCGACAATGATACCGAGCGCAATGATAACAAAGATGGGAACGAGGTTCACTTTGTGGCGTTGCGATGTAGGCGTGGCCTGCTTTTCAGGGTTGGATTCAAGGATGGTTTCGGATGTTGGCTCGTTTTTCAAGTCGATGTGGCAAAGCGGACGCAGCAAGATACAAGTCATGATCATGCCCACGACGGCTAAGGGATAAGTCACGGCATACCCCGCTGCCAAACGGTCGGCACCACCTTCAATGCCCATGTCGTTGACGGCTTGTTGAGCTGCCGAAAGGCCTGGTGTATTGGTGATGGCACCAGTATAAACACCTGCCATGTCAGCCAAATCCTGATGGGCGACTTTGGCGATGATGATAGTAATCAAAACACCGAGTGCCACGTTGACCAAGGCCATAAGGTTCATGGCCAGACCACCTTTCTTGAACGAATGGAAGAAGCCTGGCCCAACTTGCAATCCGACGGCCACCACAAAAAGAATCAGTCCAAACTCTTTGATGATATGCAGCATCTCAGCATTCAGCGTGATGCCACAGGCACTCAAGGCGATGCCTATGAAAAGCACCCAAGTGATGCCCAATGACACCTTCGCAATCTTGATTTTACCAAGAAGCAACCCGGCAAAAATGGAGATCGACAAATATAAAATCGTTGGCCCAACACCCGAACCCGTGAAGAGGTTGATCATGACAAATGGTTTTAATGAAATTGCCCCGCCGAAGCAGGGCAATTTCGTAATTGATTAAGAATAAAACTTTTAGTCACCCAACGTGGCCACCATGACGGCCTTGATGGTGTGCATACGGTTCTCGGCCTCGTCGAAGACGATGCTGTTCGTGCTTTCGAACACATCTTCGGTGACCTCGATGCCGTTCAAGCCGAATTGCTTGTTGACGTCGCGGCCCACTT
>CAMZEK010000047.1 GCA_947305795.1 uncultured Bacteroidales bacterium
AGATGGCCAAAGACGAAGCCCGCCACGGCAAAGGCTTTGAAGGGCTTTACAAACGGTATTTCGGATAAGTTGACAGTTTACAGTTGTCAGTTATCAGTTGAAAATTGTATCACAATAATTGATTGATAACTGGCAACTGAAAATTGTTAACTGAAAAACTGACAAATGAAAACTGATTACTAAAAACTGACAAAAAGATGATTAGCAAGAAATTAACAAAAGCCATCAACGACCAAATCAACGCTGAGATGTGGTCGGCTTACCTCTATCTGAGCATGTCGCAAGACATCTACGCCAAAGGTTACAAGGGCATCGCCCATTGGTTCAAGGTGCAGTTCCTTGAGGAACAAGCCCACGCCGCCATCATGATCAACTACCTGCATTCGCAGGATGCACGCGTCATCCTCGCCCCCATCGCCAAGGTGCAGACCGAATGGAAGACCGTTCTGGCCGCCTTTGAGGACACCTTGAAGCATGAAAAGGAAGTGACCGCCATGATCAACAACCTCTGCGACATCGCCGATGAAGACAAAGACCGCGCCGCCGCCAACTTCCTCGCCTGGTTCATCGACGAGCAGGTGGAAGAAGAAGAGAATGCCCGCGACCTCGTCAACCACTGCAAGATGATTGGCGACCACATCGGTGGCATGATTATGCTTGACAAGGAGCTGGGTGCCCGCGAGTACCACACTCCCGCCCCGCTGAAATAATGTTCAAATCCAGTAGAGACAGTACCTTCTCTACGACAAACACAAAAGAGGACGCGCCGCATGGCACGTCCTCTTTGTATTGATACCTTTATATATTATCTCGTCAGCACGATTTTCAGCGTCTGGCTGCCCGTTTCAGAATTGGCATTGATGAAATACACGCCCGACTCCAATGTGTTCAGATAATTCTCCAACGTGGTGTGGTTCAGCCCGTTGAAACTGTATTTGTAAAGGCAACGACCCATCATGTCATAAACGGCAAGTTCGGCTTTTGCGCATCCGTTCAGCATGACGCGCACTGCACCGTGAGAGGGATTGGGATACACCCCGATGATTTCATTCGCCTCCATAGGCGTTTCGCCAACGTTCAGAAGCTCCAAAGCTTGCGAGAAATCGGGGATGCCGTAGCCATAATAGAAATCAGGATTGTTAGCACGGTTACCACAAGCGCGGATGGCATCGCAAATCTGCTGCACCGAGGCGTAAGGACGCGCCTGACGCAAACAAGCCACCGCACCAGCCAACACCGGTGTGGCAAACGAAGTGCCGTCGCCATTGTAATAGGGCCACCAGCCATAGCCTGAAGCCACGTAGGTGCCTTCGCCCATAGCCATCACATCGGGTTTGATGCGCTCGTCGTAGGTCGGACCTACCGAACTGAAATCAGCACGAGTGCCCGATGCATTAACCGCGCCGACCGTTATGATATGCTCTGCATCGGCAGGAATGCCCAATGTGCAATAGCCGCCATATTCGTTGCCAGCGGCGTTCATGCAAACCATGCCACGGCTTGCAGCAATTTCCGCGCCAATCGACATCGGAGCGGTCTTGCCGTCAAAATGCTCAAGGGGATGATTCCACTGGCTCATGTCGAAGTCGATGTAACCCAACGAAGTAGAGCAAACGTCAACGCCTAGACTATCAGCATATTCCGCGCCCGAAACCCAGTTGTATTCCTCGATAATGTTTTCAGATTCTCCATCCTCAGTATGAATCAGATAATAGGAAGCCTTCGGTGCTGTTCCAACCATATTGTTGGGGTCGTAAGCGGCCATCGTGCTCAGGCAAGACGTGCCGTGTGTGCTCTGCGAATACACCGAATTGGAGCCGTAAACGAAATCACGGACACCAAGAAAGCGGCCTTCTTCGCGCATGTTGTCGAAACAGGAATGTTCATCCGTCCCGACAAAACCGCCATCAAGGACAGCCACAATGACACCCGTACCATCAAAGCCCATATCATGCAACTCATTGACATGCAACTGGATAACCTGAGCCTCAGCACCGCCGTAATAACCTCTAAATCCTCGACTTGAGGCCGTGGGCTTCATCTCATTAGCCAACCAGCGTTCCTTCTGCTCCTGAGCTTTCAGGTCATTCGGACAATTACGCACTGAAGCAACAAATCCCAACGCATTGATGGCATCTATCACGCTTGGGTCGGTAACATGCACCGACGTTCCGTTGAGCCATTTGGAAGGATTCAGGATTGCCGCGCCGCAATCGGCTACAGCCTGAAGATATTGCGGATTGACCGGAATATCATACTCGTCAATAGCAATGCCTTGATTTGCACGACGTTGCAAAGCCCTTGGACTCAAATAGGCTTCAGGGTTGTCGATGGAATACGGTGAGTTGGCCTTGTCGGTGAACTGCACCCAGTAAATGTTGGTCGCAACCTGCGCCTGCGCGCACACCACGATCGTCAAAAACAATAGTAAAATTGATACTTTTCTCATAATGACTTAGTTTGAAGATTAAAACGCGCAAAAATAAACAAAAATTCCCTACTTTTGCCAAAATTTAAAAATCTTGCTCTATGCGCATCGACATCATCGCCGTTTTCCCCGAAATGTTTGAAGGACCGTTCACCGAATCCATCATCAAACGCGCTGTAAACAAGGGCATTGTGGAAATCGGGCTGCATAATCTCCGCGACTATAGCACCGACAAGCACCACAAGGTGGACGACTACTCATTCGCCGCTGGTGCGGGCATGGTGATGATGATTGAGCCTGTCGACAACTGCATCACGCACCTGAAAAGCCAACGCGACTACGACGAGGTCATCTACATGAGTCCCGACGGCGAGTTACTTGACCAACCGTTGTGCAACCAACTATCAATGAAACAGAACCTTATCATCCTTTGCGGCCACTACAAAGGCATTGATGAGCGCATCCGTGAGCATTTGGTCACCAAGGAGATTTCCATCGGCAACTATGTGCTTTCGGGCGGCGAGTTGGGTGCTGCCGTGCTGGTTGACAGCCTGGTACGCCTCATTCCAGGCAGTTTGGGCGACGAGACCTCCGCCCTTTCCGACTCGTTTCAGGACGGATTGGTGTCGCCTCCAGTCTACACTCGACCTCGAAATTACAAGGGTTGGGAGGTTCCTGAGATACTTTTGTCGGGCAACGACCTGAAAATAAGCGAATGGAAACTGGAAAAAGCCATAGAGCGCACCAAGGCACGCCGACCCGAAATGTACGAAATTTTCAAAAAAAGCTGAAAATCCTCGTTTCGTATTGAAATAATTCGTATTTTTGCACCCACTTTTTAGAGAAAAATATACAAAAATATATAAAAATGAGCAAAAACGCATTAATTCAATTCGTTGAAGATCAAATTGTTGTAAAAGATTTTCCGAAGTTCAGAGCAGGTGACACGATCACCGTGACCTACAAGATTGTTGAAGGTCAAAAAGAACGTTTACAAAGATTCCAAGGCATTGTCATCAAGCGCAGCGGCCAAGGCAAGACCGGCACGTTCACCATCCGCAAGATTTCCAACAACATCGGTGTTGAGAGATGCTTCCCGATTGCTTCTCCCATGATTGAAAACATCGAAGTCAACAAGTTTGGCGCCGTCCGTCAGTCGCGCATTTATTACCTCAGAGGTTTGCGCGGCAAGAAGGCCAAGATCAAGGAAGCCAAGCGCAAGGAATAATTTCCCTTGGTTGCACAACGACAAAGCCCCGGAAGCCAAAGCTTTCGGGGTTTTGTCTTATCTGACGGGATTGGTTTTTATTCTCTCGGAAAAACGCAAAAAATCGCCTTAACTGAATTCGTTTGAATCCATTATCATTATCTTTGCAGCGAATTGATCCGCCATGAAACGACCGAGACCATTATGGATCCTGCTGGCAGCTTTATCCTTGCTTTGCCAATGCAAAACCAAGAACGACGAAATGACCGCTGAACAACTTTACCAAGAGTTTCGGCAGCCTTCGTCCGAGTATCGGCCTTTTGTGCGCTGGTGGTGGAACGGCGATAAAGTAGAGGCTGACGAACTCATCTGCGAGATGCGTCTCCTCAAGGAAGCTGGCATAGGTGGCGTAGAAATCAACCCTATCGCCTTCCCTACCTATTGCGACAGCATCGGAAAGATCTCGTTGCCATGGTTGAGTCCTGAATGGATCGACATGCTCAAAGTGTGTTTCGACGAGGCCAAACAGCTTGACATGACCTGCGACCTCCTCGTTGGCTCGGGCTGGCCTTTCGGGGCGGAATTTTTGAAAGAAGACGAACGGGCGCAAATCGTGGTCAACTACGCCGAGACGATAACAGGCCCCACCACGCTGACTATCGTTCGTGACAGCCTTTGCGCCAAAGCCATGCCCAAAGTAAGCTCGCCTTACAAGGACAACATCAAGGAACTGATACTGTTGCGATTATACCCCAATCCCGCTTCAAGTGTTGACGATGGCGTCGATGTCTGGCAAACCGACAGTGTCTTCACCGTCGAAATTCCCGAAGGAAATTTCACACTGGCAGCCTTGGTGAAAATCAATGGTTTCCTTGAAGTCATCAACGGTGCACCGGGGGCTGCGGGACCCGTTTTGGACCACTTCAACACCGAGGCGGTAAAACGATACCTTTATAACATGTCCGATAAGATTGAGGCGCAAATCGGGCCACTAAAAGGCAACATCCGTGCCCTATTCACCGACAGCATGGAACTGGAAGGTGCCAATTGGACATCCGACATGGCTGAGGAATTTCAACGACGTTACGGATACGATATTACTGATTATCTGCCGTTTATCCTCTTCAAAATCGGTTCAATGGGCAGCGCGCTCAATTACGACCCCGTCGTTCCTGTGACTGACACCTTCCAAAAAGAAGCCCAACGCGCCCGCTACGATTTTGAGGATTTCAAGGCTCGACTGATGACGGAACGTTTCACCGACACCTATATTAATTGGTGTCATCAACTCGGCGTGAAAGCCCGCTCACAGGCCTACGGTCGCGGCTTTTACCCCTTGGAGAATGCCATGGGCTACGACATCCCCGAAGGCGAATCGTGGACGACTAACTGGCTGAGACACAAGCCCGGAGAAGAGATGTCGGAAACGGATTACCGTCGCGGCCGTGCCTATACCATGGTCAACAAGTTCGTGTCGTCGGCAGCGCATTTGGCCAACAACCGCACCATCAGCTGCGAGGAGATGACCAATACCTACACCGTCTTCAACATGAGCCTTGAGCAACTGAAGCTAGGCGGCGACCAATCGGCCATGTCGGGTATGACACACAACGTGTTCCACGGCTTCAACTATTCGCCCAATCTCGAGGTAGCGTTCCCTGGCTGGTTGCGTTACGGCGCCTTTTACAGCGAGCGCAACAACTGGTGGCCATATTTCCATCTCTACAATGAATACAAAGCCCGTCTCTCCTATGCTTTGCAACACGGCACCTACTACGCCGACATCGCCATCCTCAACCCCGAAAACGACATGTGGAGCACCATCGGGATGCAGAACGAGCCTTTCCCCAACACCACGAGAGCGCCTTACAAGACCATGATTTGGGAATCCATCAACAAATGCGGTGGCGGCGTGGACTACGTGAGCGAAAACATCATCAACCAATCGAACATCAAACGGGGAAACCTTTGTTTCAACCAACGCAAATACAATACCTTGATACTGATTGACGTAGAAAGCCTGCATCCCGAAACTGCCGAGCAACTGCTGAAGTTTGTGGAAACAGGTGGCAAAATCCTTTGCATCGACACGATACCATACCAATCGTTGGGATTGCGGGAAAACTATGCCTACCGTGACTCCCTTGTGAAAGCCACCTTGGAAAAGGTAATGCGGCACCAGGACCGTTTCATCTTCGTTGAGCCACCACAAGAGGGCTTTTTAGCATGGTACGACAGCCTCATGCGAGCCGAGAGCCTTCCGCATTATCTTGACATCCAGAATCCCGGCCCCTATGTGATGCAGAACCGCTACACCACCGACGATGGCAGCGAGATGGTTCTGTTGAGCAACAGTCATCGTTATCAGTCGCACCAAACCAAAATCATCTTCAGTAAGCCATTGACACACAGACAACAAGCCCAAATCTGGGATTTGCAGACAGGCGAACGTTTTGCTTTGCCTTTGAATGAGGATGGAAGCTACACCTTCGACTTCGGCCCTGTGGAGTCCGTGCTCATTGTGTTCGAAAAGACAAAGCCCATAGACCTCCCGAATTGGCAGCCGTTACACCAAATAGCAAAAGAAATGTCACTCTTTGACCTTTCGAATAATTGGGACATTGAACTGTGCCACAGCCTTTTGCATGATACCACCAGTGCCTATTTCGATACCTTGTTCGACCTGAAAGACGATGAAGACTACCAGCATTTCTGTGGCACTATCGTTTATCGGAAAACCATTGACTATTTTGGTACAGACGTTGCACGCAACGTCACTACAATATTGGATTTAGGGTTGGTGGAAGGTGTTTCTGAGGTGTTCATCAACGGACAATCCGTTGGTGTTCAATACTATGGTCGTAGAATATACAACCTCACCGATTACCTCAAAAACGGCGAAAACGACATTGAAATCCACGTCACGACCACCATGGGCAATTATCTCAAGACCTTCAGCCGCGAGGAAAACCCAACCACGTGGGTCTATGTCAACCATCCCCGACGGGAACAGCCCTTGCAGCCTATGGGCTTGCTTGGACCAGTCAAACTATATCAAACCACAGCCCTGAAAGGGCGTAACCCTATGCAAACGCAGTACAGCTTAGGGCCAAACAACACAACAAAATGAAAAAATACCTCATCACCCTCTGTCTCGCCCTACTGATGAGCCTTCAAGCCATCGCACAAGAGCAAAAACCCGCCTACAACGCCTCGAAGTTCGGCATTCGCAGTGACGGCGTGACCATGAACACACGCAGTATCCAGTTCGCCATCGACTGGATTGCGGAACAAGGCGGCGGAACGCTCCGTTTCTGGGTCGGGCGCTACCTGACGGGCAGCATTCACCTCAAATCGAACGTCACCATCGAACTGATGGAAGGCGCCGTGCTTGTCGGCAGCACGAATCCTTTTGATTATGACCGACTTAACGCCACAAACGACCACGCCCTCATCTTAGCCGAAGGAGTCGAGAACATCAGGCTTATTGGAGTTTACAACAGTGGCGGCGTCATCGAGGGACAAGGGCGCGAGTTGGGCAACAACTGCACTGACCTCGTGCACAAAGGCCTCATGAAAGACAGACTGAGCAACGACCGTGTGGGCGAAGGCTTTCGTCCTAGACTGCTGATCTTCAGGGAATGCAAGAACGTGGAGGTCGACAACGTCACTTTCCGCAACGCCGCCAACTGGGTGACGATGTACGACCAATGCGAAAACGTCACGGTCAACAATGTCCGCATCCAAAGCACGGCTTTTTGGAACAACGACGGTATCGACATCGTGGACTGCGACGGCTTCCTTTTGACCAACAGCTACATTGATGCCAGCGACGATGCCATCTGCCTCAAGTCACACAGCAACAAGAAGTTATGCCAAAACGTGGAGGTGCGTCATTGCACCGCACGCAGCAGTGCCAGTGGCATCAAGTTCGGCACCATGGGCGCGGGCGGATTCAAGAACGTGAGAATCATCGACAACACCGTTTATGACACCTACCGCAGCGCCATCACCATCCAAAGCGTCGACGGCGGCATTTGTGAAAACATCCTCGTCGACTCGCTCTACGCCACCAACGTGGGCAACGCCATTTATGTAAATGTCGGCGCACGCCGCGACAAGCAAAGTTTCATGGACGGTATCACCATCAGAAACCTCTACTGTGAAGTGGCCGCTACCAAGCCCGATGGGGGATACGAGTACGAAGGTCCCATCGAAGACTTGCCACGAAACATTTCGCCTTGTGGTATCATCGGACTGAAAGACAGTAAGATAAAGAACATTACCTTGGAAAACATCGAAATTGTGTTCCCTGGTGGCGGCGATGAACATTACGCCCATGTCGGCCTCGACGAGTTGGACAAAGTACCTGAGATGCCCAAGGCTTATCCCGAATTCTCACAGCACATGGAGCTGCCTGCTTGGGGCTTTTTCATCCGCCACGTCGATGGCATCGTGATGAAAAACATCACTTTGAAAGCACTGAAAAAAGACTATCGCACAGCCATCGTCCTCGACGATGTCAGCAACTACAAAATCAACGGTTTGCAGGTCGAAGAACCTGATAGCGAGAACAAAAAAGCTGTTTTTGAACGAAAAGCGGCTAAAGATTGATGCTCACTGAATCGGATACGCCTCGTAAAGAATGTCGTGCAGCACCGAACGAATGCCGCTCTTTACCAACTTGTTCGGCTCGGCATCGGGATAGACGCGATTTGACAAGAAGATGATTATCAAGTCATTGGCGGGGTCTGCCCAGACAAACGTACCCGTGAAGCCCGTGTGTCCATAGCCCTGCATCGAGCCTGACTTGGAAGCCGTGCAAGAACCTTTCTTCCCTATCGGCAGCTTGTCGAAACCAATGCCTCGACGGTTGTCGTTAGTAGCGGCAAAAGGTGCCTTGGTGAAGTAACGCACCGTTTCAGGTTTCAGGTAACGCTTACCACCGTAAACGCCCTCATCCAAAAGCATTTGCATGATGACAGCAAGGTCGCGGGCATTGGAAAACAGCCCTGCATGACCTGCCACACCGCCCATCATGGCGGCAGCTTGGTCGTGCACGTCGCCCCAAACCAACTGATGGCGGAAAATGGTGTCGTTCTCGGTGGGAGCAATCTGGTCGCGTGTAAAATGCTCCAAAGGCCTATAACCGATGTGATTCAGCCCCAGCGGATAGTAGTACTCCTGCTCCAGAAAACTCTCAATATTCTGATTGGTAATGAGTTTCACGATTTTGGGCATGTAATAAAAGCCCATGTCGCTGTAGAGATATTTCGTTTTGCCCAGCGCTGTCTTGGAAACGGAGTCGAAAATGCGGTCGGTGTAGTCGTTGATAAGATAGAGGTTTTCAGCCACGCGCACATGATGCTGCTCATCGATTTCTTCAGTGTAAAACTCTGATTTTGGGCCATTTTTGTCAATGGTTGGCTTGTAAAACGGCACCCAAGCCTTCAGTCCGGCCTGATGCGTCATGATGTCAATGAGCTTCAGCTTGCCGTGTTCATTGCCTTTCAGATACGGAAAAAAGTCGGCCAAGGTCTTGTTGAGGTCGATTTTGCCTTGGTCGTATAACTTCATGATTGCCAGCGTAGAAGCAAAGATTTTGGTACAGGAGGCGATGTCGTAAAGGTCATCAGGCTGCACTTTATGGCCGCCTCCGTAGGTAAAATTTCCGAAACACTTGTCGTACACCACTTTACCGTCTTTCAGCGCCATGAGTTGGCAGCCCGGATAGGCGCCTATCGTGATACCCGACTGTGCTACCGAGTCCAAACGGCGCTCAAACGACTTCTTCATCGTTCCTGTTGGCAGAGAGACAAATCCCTCATTTTTAACGGATTCCACAGCCTGTGTAGTCTCCATGGTTTTGGCGGGTTCTTCCTTCGAAGGCAGGACATGCTCTTTCTTGATGGAAGCCATGGCCACAATGCCATCGCCACACTTGAATTTGTTGGTCGAGACGGGCAGCGTTCCCTTGGCCTCCATCTCGCCCGTCAACACTTTCACGACGGCATTCACGGCCGGCACCTCATCCTGATAGGCCACAATCAAGCCTTTCACGCTATTGTTGATGCGGAACAAATCGAGGGCATACGGACACGCAAACAGATTGAGAATCACGTCGTTCTGAGCCACAAGACGATTGAAGAAACTCACCGTAGCCTCCGTGATGCCATAGTTTTTGTTGGCGAACATACTAGTTTTCTCTATGCTGACCACAACCAAGTCGTAGCTCTCCAAAGCTTTCAGCCATTCCGCCGACTTCTCGGCAATGTTCTCCTTGCCAACAACGAACGACTTGATATTCAAGCCTTTGTCCGCAAGGCCACTATACACATCGTTTTTGGTGTTACCGATGGTCACTACCGCGATTTTCTTGTTGGTAGCCAACGGAAGCACCTCATTCTCATTGCGCAACACTGTGACAGCCTCTTCATAGAGTTGTTGGCGCAAATCCTTGTATTCCTGCTTTTTAAGGTCGGTCATCAGATTGGCAGTAGGCGCGGGTTTGTAATGGTTCAGGCCAGCGCGATACTTGTAGCGCAGAATCTTTTTGCAGCTTTCCTCAAGCCGTTCCGCCGCCTTCGGGTCGCGCTCCGCCGCCGCCTTGATGGTCTTGATGGCGAAAGGCACGTTGGTAGGTAGAATCAGCACGTCGTTGCCCGCCATGAACGAAACGTAGGGAACGCTATCTTGGCGCACCGTCTCCGAAACGCCCTTCATGTCGAGGCCATCGGTGAAAATCAAGCCCTCAAAGCCCATGTCTTCTTTCAGAAGTTCAGTCACAACACCATAGGAAAGTGACGATGAAGTGTTCTTAACTTTCTCAATGGCAGGGAAATACAGATGTCCCACCATCGCACCATTCACACCGTTTTCAATCATGTAGCGGAAAGGCGCCAGCTCGATACCTTGAACCTCTTCCATCGTGCGGGTCACGGTGGGCAAAGTCAGGTGGGAGTCGGTGGCCGTGTTACCGTGACCTGGGAAGTGTTTCATAGTGGTAATCAACCCTTTGCTTTGCATTCCAAGGGCATAAGAAGTGGCTTTCTCCCCCACGGTTTGTGGGTTTTCGCCGAAGCTGCGCATCCCAATGATGGGGTTGGCGGCATTGGAGTTGACATCCGCGACAGGAGCGAAATTCACATGGATACCCATGCGCTGGCATTGCTCAGCAATCTGTGTTCCCATCCTGTAAATCAGCTCGTTGTCATTGACAGCACCAAGGGTCATCTGGTAAGGATAGGCGATGGTGTTCTTCACACGCATGGCCAAGCCCCATTCCGCGTCGATGGCGACCATCAGCGGCGTTTGGGCGATGGCCTGCCAGTCGTTGGTCTGTTTCACCTGTGCATCAGCCTCGGCACGGAAGAAGCACACGCCACCGATATTATACTTCTTGATGTACTTCGCCACATCTTCATAAAACGGTTTGTCGGGCTGGTTGGCTCTCATGCAAATCAACTGGGCCACACGCTGCTCCATAGTAAGGCTGTTATACACTGAATCCACCCAACGGTCTTCTGCATTCTGGGCGAAACTTTGCCCCCAAGTCAAGGCGATAAAGGTCAACAAAAAACAAATTCTTGATTTCATAACTATTTATTATTTAATTATTTATTCTCATTTATATAAAGTTTTAATTCATACCAATCATAAGGCTTGCAAACAATGGTTTTGTCGGCATCCAACACAAAAGCCGTCGGTGTGGAAGTAATGTGAAAATCCAAAAAGGCCTTACCATCCCAACGCTGCTCATCATAAAAATGGTATCCGGGCAAACGCATTCTTTTTACGGTAGCCTGAACCTCGTCCAAGTTATCTGCTAAAGCAAAAGTAATAAGCTCAAAATCAGACTTCAAGTCCAACTTTTTTCGAATGTCCGTCAAGAAATCGTGACAATATTCACAATCCGCTGACCAAAAGAAAACGATGATGCGCTCGGCTTTGGAATCGTATAGGTGATAGGGCTTCCCATCAATTGTAATTCCCGAAAAATCAGGAGCTTTTGCTCCCACTCTGACCTTCTGGTACGGTTCCGTAATAGAATCCAAGCGCAGACCTTCTTCCATAGTAATTTCACCCTCAGCAAGTTGCGGATAATTCAGCAGATAATCCGTTACAGCAGAGCGCCCCATGTTCGTATAGCCGTTCAACATCAGTTCCAGCACATACCCATATACACGCATATTGACTTTTGCCTTAGCAAAAACGCGATCCAAACTCGCCATGGAAAGGCTGTCAAAATGCGCCTCGTCGATACAAGCAGTAGAATACAGATAGCTTACTATCCTATCTTTCAGCACATTATTGGAAATCAAGGAAGTGTCGTTGAAATCCAAATCACCCAAATCAGATTCCGTTTGCGCTGGCAACAAGGAAACAGCAGACAACCAAAAAAGTAATATATAAAACAATTTCTTCATCTTCAATCAGTTATCAAAGTCTAACCGCATCTGAATGGCCATATTGAATGACATGCGATGAAGTGGCGTTGTGCCATAGTCGGCAATGGCTTGCTTATGTTCTCGGGTAGGGTAACCTTTATTCCTCTTCCAATTATAAACGGGAAACTGCTCATCATATTCTATCATCATCAAATCTCTCGTGGTCTTGGCCAGAATGGAAGCCGCCGCAATCGACTGATATTTGGCATCGCCACCCACAATACAGACATGCTTCAACTCTTTGTAAGGGTTAAAACGATTGCCGTCAATGAGTAGCAATTCTGGTTGAAGCTTTAGTTCATCCAACGCCCTATGCATCGCTAAGAATGAAGCATTTAGGATATTGATTCTATCAATCTCTTCAGCCGAAACGATACCGATTCCGTATGCCAAAGCCTCTTTCATCACCAATTCACGGAGTTGCATCCTTTTCTTCTCTGTTAGTTGCTTCGAATCATTAAGTTCGGAATAATCCGCATCTTTCTTCAGAATCACTGCGGCAGCCACCACAGGACCTGCCAAACACCCACGTCCTGCCTCATCGCAGCCCGCCTCTATCAAATCCGAATAATGCGAAAGCAAACCCATGATTTACAACCATTTGAAGTAATACTGATTGGCAAACACTAATAAAAGAAAAAACACCAACGCCAAATTAGCCCAACCTGTATTGTCCATATAAGTGAACTCGTAGGAGAATATGATAGCCAAGGCCATGAGAATCAGACCATTCATCAATACGTTGCCGCCCAAAAACAGCATCAACACACCGACCACCAAAAGTAACACGCTAATAGTCATTTTCACCCTGACAGCGATGGTTTTTTCCAAGTTTGAATTGCCAAATAACATGCCAATGGCAGCAATTAACAGAAATGATAACAAAATGATATTCTTTATATTAAAACCATCTACTGAAAGTTTCAGTTGAAGGAAATAATCTCTATAGCCGTGAATCATTGTCAAGAAGTCGCCAAATAGATACACTCCGACAAAATAGAAAAAATACACAAACAAGAAAGCCACCAAAGGAATCAGCTCCAAACGGAGAGAACCTTTTTTGGCAATCGGCAAAGCCACTATCACCCACACAATCAGAAGGATGGCAGGGAAATAACACATGGAAGCCAAAGCGATGCAAATGCCCGCCTTCAGCAATTCAAGCTCAGAACTCTGCGACAAATAGACCTCGTACAAAGCACTGATTGCCAATATAATAAAGATTACAGAAAGAGCAAAAGGATAAAAATCGGCTTGGGTTCGCGTGAGGCTCATCAGCAGCACAAAAGTGAAAGCCCCCATGGTGCTGACCTTACCGACAATTTGATTATTAACCAAAACGGCGTTAAAAAGCAAAGTTTCGAACACCAAAAGCAGGAAAGCAAATATGATTTTCGCGATAGGTGAAAAACTGAGCAGACCATCAACCCCATTGAAAATCGGCGTGACAGGGCTGGTCAAATCCAAAGGTGCCTTTCCCGCCATGAATGATGGTACCCAAAGGGCAATGGCAAGCAACGCAATCACCACATACTGAACAGCATAGCTCTGTCTGAAGAACTTAATCATTGCATTCTCATTAAATCAAGTCCAATATCATGGCGGAAGTTAACACCCTCAAAATGAATCTTTTCGGCCTCTTGGTAAGCTTTGTTTCGGGCTTCTTCTATACCGTTACCATGTGCCGTCACTGCAATCACTCGACCGCCTGAGGTAACCACCTCGTTATCAGCATTGAACGATGTTCCCGCATGGAAAGCAACAACATCCTTCAAAGCCTCAAGTCCGGTCATTATCTTGCCCTTCTCGTAGGCTTCGGGATAGCCGCCCGACACCAACATCACCGTGACCGCTGTCTTGTCGCTCTTGGCGTAATGCACCTCGTTCAAGCGACCGTCGGCGCAGGCAAAGAGCAAGTCGGCGAAGTCGCCCTCGATGCGGGTCATCACGGCTTCGGTCTCCGGGTCGCCCATGCGGACGTTGTACTCAATGACACATGGATTGCCGCCATCATTCATCAACCCCAAGAAAATGAAGCCTTTATAATCGATACCTTCGGCTTTCAAACCCTTTAAGGTCGGCTTCACAATGCGATCTTCCACCCTGTCCAAAAACTCAGGCGTACAGAACGGAACCGGTGAAACCGCGCCCATGCCGCCTGTGTTGAGACCCGTGTCGCCGTCGCCAATGCGCTTGTAGTCTTTGGCTTCGGGCAGCAATACGTAATGCTCGCCATCGGTCAAAACAAAGACCGAAACCTCAATACCTTTAAGAAACTCCTCAATCACCACCGTGGCAGAAGCCGCCCCAAATTTGCCGTCGAGCATTCTGCTCAATTCCTCTTTGGCTTCTTGCAAGTCGTTGAGAATCAGCACGCCTTTACCCGCAGCGAGGCCATCTGCTTTTAGCACGTAAGGAGATTTTACGGTTTCGAGGAATTTATAGCCTTCGCTGAGGTTCTCTTTGTTGATCTTTATGCACTTGGCCGTCGGGATGCCGTATTTCTCCATGAAATCCTTGGCGAAAGCCTTGCTGCCCTCCAACTGGGCGCCACGCTTATCAGGTCCGATGATTTTTACGGCTCGTAAAGACTCCTCTTGCTTGAAAAAATCGACGATGCCGTCCACCAAAGGCTGCTCTGGTCCGACCACAACAAGGTTAATGCTTCGGTTTAAACAAAACTCTTTTATTGCTTCAAAATCAGAAAGTTTAATATTGACATTCGTGCCGACTTGAGCCGTCCCAGCATTGCCTGGAGCGATGAAGACATGCGTCCCTTCGCTTTGGGCCAACTTCCACGCCAAGGCGTGTTCGCGCCCCCCTGAGCCGAGCACCAAAATGTTGTGATTCACCGCTGTGATATGCTGCCCTTGAACGGCTTTCCAATCTAAGGTTTCTTTTCTGGCTTCACCAGGATACATTATGATCTTCTCCATACTTTTCTACAATGACTTGTGACAATGACTATGACTACATTGACTATAGCGTTGAGCATCATCCGTTTTATTATTTATTCTATGTTGTTATTTGATCGGATTGTCTGAATCAACCCAGTTACTCTTTTTTCGATTGATTGTACTTTTTCTATTGCATTATCATATTGATACTTATCAATATAACCTAAACGAACAGCTATTTCCAATTGAGTTTCAACTTCATACGATGACCCTAATGAAAACTCCAAAAAATGCGCAAACTCGTTTACAGATTTTCGCGAACATCCTTCTGCAATATTCGAAGGTATTGAAACCGCTGCCCTCTGCAATTGATCACACAAAGCGTAGGTCTCTTTTTTGGGAAAGCTTTCAGTCATTTTGTAGATGTCAATCGAAAAATCGACACCATCTGTCCATACATCGTAATTTCTAAAATTTCTCATTTAGTTTTCTCCAATATGTTCAAAGTTCTATTCTCGGTTGAAGCGGTCATTGTCATAGTCACAAGTCAAGGTCAACTGACCGCATCAAACAGTTCCAAATGCCATCTGCGGCAATGTCCCAAGAGAAATCCTTGGCGCGTTCTCTGCCCTTTTCTATTAAGGCTTCACGCACGTTCTCATCCAACATCTCCGTCATGCCTTCGGCGATGGAGGCTTCGCTGAACGGGTCAACGAGCAAAGCCGCATCATCAGCCACCTCTGGCATGGAAGTCACATTGGAGGTGATGACGGGCGTCTCACATCTGAACGCCTCCAAAATTGGAATGCCAAAACCCTCAAAATAAGACACATACACCGAAGCCAAGGCCGCTGCAGTCACCTTGTGCAGGTCCTCCGCACACAATCGTCCGGCAAAAACGACTTCGTCCTTGAAACGCATCGAACTATAGGCCTGCTCTATCGGCTCCGACCACCAACGCTTCTCCCCTACAATCAACAACTTGACGTTGGACGGCGTTTGCGACTTGAACAAATCGAAAGCCGTGAACAGCCTCGCCAAGTTCTTGCGCGGATGCAACGAACCAACGAACATGAAATAAGGCTGCCCGTTCGTGTATTTTGCGCGGATGCTCCCCTGCTCCTCCTCGGAAATAGGCGCAAAGGTCTCATTCACACCGTTATACGCCACGTCAATCTTCTCAGGCGCGATGCCGTAGCACTCTACAATGTCCTGCTTCGAGAACTCCGAAACCGTCACAATGCGTTTGGCTTTACGGGCGAACTTCGGAAAAAACTTCTTGTAGTGCCAAAGATGAATCTTAGGCATGTCCTTGGGGAAATGCTCAAAGTTAAGATCATGGAACTGAGCTACTTGCGGCACATTGGAGCGAAGACTCAGATAGCCGTCAGGCGAGAAAAACAAGTCGGGCTGGATTTGCTTCAAGGCTTTCTTCACCGAAAACTCGAACCACCAGATAAACAAAAACGGATGCCGCGCCTGCGGGAAGAGCACTATGGGTTTCACATTGTCGCCGAAGAGGAACATCGGGTCAGGCTGGCGGTCGAAGAGGAAATAAAACTCCACCTCGGTATGGTCCTTCACCATGCGGCGCAAGGTCTCATAGGCCACCCACCCGATGCCTTCCAACCTGTCTTTCAGCAACAAGCGCGTATTTACAGCAACTTTCATGGCATCCATCAATAGCGATAGATGTCGGACTTGTAAGGTCCCTCAACGGGAACGCCGATGTAGTCGGCCTGCTTTTGCGTGAGTTTGGTCAGTTTGACGCCAATCTTCTCCAAATGCAGACGGGCGACTTCCTCGTCCAAATACTTGGGCAGGCAATAGACGCCGACTTTGTATTGGCCGCGTTTCTCCCAAAGGTCCATCTGGGCCAAAGTCTGGTTGGTGAACGAGTTGCTCATCACGAAGCTGGCGTGACCCGTGGCACAACCGAGGTTGACCAAACGGCCCGAAGCCAATAGGAAGATGCAGTGACCGTCGTCGAAGACGTACTTGTCGACTTGCGGCTTGATATTGATTTTCTCCTTCAGGTGCTCAGTCTTTTCGAGGCGGTCCACTTGAATCTCGTTATCGAAGTGGCCGATGTTGCACACGATGGCTTGGTCCTTCATCTTGAGGATGTGTTCAAGCGTAATCACATCGCAGTTGCCCGTCGTGGTGACAAAGATGTTGCCTTCCTTGACGGCCTCCTCCATCGTCGTGACCTCGAAGCCTTCCAT
>CAMZEK010000048.1 GCA_947305795.1 uncultured Bacteroidales bacterium
ACGGTCAAGTGGTCGAAATCGTCAATCAGGAAATCCACTTCGCCCTTTTGCTTGTTGTCGTAATAATGCAAAGGAAAACCGTGTGCATGAAGTTCTTGCGCAACCACGCTCTCATACACCGAGCCGAGGTTGATGCTCCGCTCGTCGCGCAGCACCGCGTTGATGTTGAGGCCATACAAGAGGTGGGTCAGCAAGCCCACATCGTTCATGTAGAGTTTGAGCAGGTTCTTGCTCTCCGACTCCAACAAGGGAAACTTTGGGTTGCTGATAGCCTGCACGGCGAGGGCAATGCCCGAGTTGGTCAGATACTCGAACTCGTCGGCATAGTCGCTGAACTGCTTGTGCTTGCCAGTCTCCTCGATGCGCTTCACGACGATGCGTTTCTTCTTGTTCTCCATGTAGGAAGGAATCATGTCGTAAATCTTTCGGATGAGCAGTTTCTTCTCCGCGTCGTATTGCGAGGCATCGATTCTGTATAAGTTGTGAATGTCGCGATGCACCTTCCTCACCTGCGCCATATTCCTGTTTTCCAAGAACTTGTTGATGGCTTCGGGCAGCCCGCCGACCAACAAATAGAGTTTGAACTGCTGCAACATGTAGTTGTGCAAGGATTCATTCAGCGATTCCCCCGCGAGAAACTTTTCCTTTATCCCGTCAATGGTTTCATATCCGCAACCCATGGCGAGCAAAAACTCTTCAAAATCAAGTGGATACATCTCTTCTATTGAAATGCTTCCGATGGGAACGGAGGCCGTCTGCGTCAAGGCCACGCCCAACTGCGAGCCGCTGGCTATGTATGTGTATCGCCCCTCTTGATTCAGAAACTTCAGCATGGTCATCAGGTGCGGATAACTTTGAATCTCGTCCAAAAAGACCAGGGTGTCTTCCTTGCTGCCAAGGCGATTGCCCGCGATGGTGCCCAACTGCATGTAAAAGTCTTCCGTATTCATGGCGGTGGCAAAGATGCCTCGGCTTTCCTTGTCTTCCTTGAGGTTGATTTCGACATAGTTCTTGAACATCTTCTTCCCCACATAACGGATGAGGTACGACTTGCCGATTTGTCTCGCTCCGTTCACCAAAAGAATCTTGTTCGGCTCTTCCCGAAAGAACTTTTCGATGCGCTTTTCAAACTTCCTGTACAGCATAATTCTAAAATTTTCTGCAAAAATATATAAATCAGTTTATTCCTGCAAGAAAAGGGGACTTTTTCCGAAAATTTTCATCAAAAAAGGGGACTTTTTCCGAAAATTTTCATCAAAAAAGGGGACTTTTTCCGAAAATTTCGGCCTAAAAAGGGGAATTATTCCATAATTTTAGGGGGTAAAAAGGGGACTTTTTCCGTTTTTACTTCCCGTACAATCGCCTAACCCTTTCCTCCAAATACCGCTCAGGCGAGGGTGCTGGTGCCTCGCCAATCTTGTTGCCCTTGCGGATGAGGATGTATTCGGGGAAGGTGCGCACGTTGTAGGCTTCCAAAAGTAAGATTTGGTCACCAAGGTCGAGGAGGGGCCAATCTTGGTGCTTTTCTTCGAATTGATGGCTGTAGAAGTCCATTTTGTCGTGCGTGGCGATGGTGATGATTTGCACCGTGTCCTGCCATTGGTGGTGGAGGCTGCGCAATTCCGCAAATTGTCGCTCGCTGACAGGCGATGCACCTTCGACAAACTGCAACAACACGAGGCCGCTCATGAAATCCGATAGGCTGACCTCTTTGCCATTACGGTCTTTCAACGTGAATTCGGGAGCAACAGAGCCAGGGGCTAGGCGGTCGTATTTCATGAAGAAATTGTCGATGATGGTCTTGTGTTCGGCGTATTTCGTTTGATTCTTGATATAATTAAGGTGTTCTTTGGCCAAGCGGCTCGTGCCACGGTCACCATAGCAGAGTTTTTGCAGGTTAAAGATAGTGATGAGTTCAGTAAGTTGTTGATTCCTCGCCATGAGGGGGTCAGTGTCTAAATATTTCTTGAAGGCAGCAGGCCCTTCGGTAAAGGCATCGTTCAAGAGGTGATTGTCGTACGACGCGCTGTTGAAATAACCGTCAAATAGTTCCTTGAAGAGGTCGATATAAGCTGATTGAGTGTAGAGTACAGGCTGCCCGTCGAAGTAGTCCTTGATGATTTTCTTGCCGCCGTCGGCGCTGATACCTAGGCGGATGGCTGCAATCTTGTAACGGTTGTGATTTTTCACGTAATCCGACTTGATGTCGGGCACTTCATGGCTGATGGCATTCTGGATGGAGTCAATATAGCGCATTTGTCGCCCACGGTAAATCTGGTTGAAATGCTCAATCATGTAGCCGTTGATGATTTCTTCGGAATAGATGACTTGCCGATAAATGCCTTGGTCGCTGGCTCGTTTCACGCGGATGGTGGGCTGTTCTTTTTCAAAATAAGAAACGTTGTCTTTTTGATCAGGCACGATGATTTCGATGTCGTAGGTGGCGTTAGGGGAGAGGATGAGATCGACGTATTCCAGACCAACATAGATGCGGGCGGGAAGGATTTGCTTCACCGTACCCTCAAGGATGAAATGGCCCTGACTGTCGGTCTGGCTTTGGTCGAGCAGGAGGTTGGCTTCGTTGATGAGATCTTCGTAGGCGAAGAGCCTAATCAGGGTGTTGGTTTTGTTGCTCCGGCCGGTAATCGTCACATTCTGAGCGCTTACCGAAAGGAAAACCAGCGATAAAATGAGTGTAACAATCCTTCGTTTCATGCACTGAAAACGCGGAAAAGCTTGGATTATTGCTTTTCGGGCAACTTCACCTCGGCGGGCAGGAACTTGGAGGTGTCGCCGCCGTTTTTGTAGATATCGCGGACAACGCTCGACGAAACGCCAACCAATTCACTTTCAGTGAGTAAGAAAATGGTCTCCAACTCAGGGTGCAGGCGCTTGTTGGCGTGACCAATCATGTTTTCGTACTCGAAATCGCTGCCGCAACGTAGGCCGCGGATGATGACGTTGGCGCCTACTTTTTTGCAGAAGTCGGCGGTGAGGCCTTGGTAACTTTCCACCTTAACTTGCGGATAGTCAGCAAAGACGGCTTCACACCACTTGATGCGGTCTTGCAGTTCAAACGTGGAGCGTTTTTCCATATTGATGCCGACGGCGACATAAATCTCGTCGAACATGGGCAATGCTCTCAGAACGATGCTGCGGTGCCCCAAGGTGATAGGGTCGAAGGAACCGGGGAAAACGGCTATTCTTTTCATATTTTTTCTTTTTGACTTCGGGACTTCGAGTCTTCGGGACACGGGACTTTCCAGTCCTCGCAGTCTCGCGGTCCCGTAGTCCCGCAGTCCTTTTTCGGTTGCAAAAGTATCAATTCGCCACGATTTGGCGCAAATCTTTTCCAAGAATTTCGCTTATCGAGCGGAAAGTCCCCTTTATGAAGGATTCAACTTCTTCATTTCCAATCAGTTTTACCTCGCTGATGCCTTCTTCGGTCTGCGGCTTGGGTAGGATGGCCTCGGTAGTGGTCATCAAATACCAATAGGTGCGTTTCAGTCGCCATTCCTCGTCCAACTGATAACAATGCCAAGTGGATGGCAACACTTTGACAATCTGTAATTTGCCTATTCCCGTCTCTTCCTCCACCTCGCGCGTGGCGGCTTGTTTGGGATCCTCACCTGTTTCTATATGACCTTTTGGCAAATCGGGAATGCCATTGCGCACAATGCTGACGAATTTGCCATTTGCGATGACGACTCCTCCCGCCGCCGGTGCCATCTTGAAGGTCTCTTTCAGGGCATGGGCCACGGCGTTTTCACCCACTTCGTGGACGAAAGTGTCGGTTTGGTCTTTGTCATCAAGCCATTCTTGCAAAAAATCGCAAAGAATGTCGGTTTCGTATCTGTCAGATTCTTGGAGCGTTGCGTCAAATTTTAGCGAATCGTCTTCGATTTTTGGGAAAACCAATGTTTTGTTGTCTTGAAAAATCTTGTACATTTGTAGCGTGTTTTGAGGTTCAAATTCACGCCACAAAGATACAACATTATGAAATACGACGATTCTGCATTGATTTTGGCCCAGCATTTGCTTCAAATCAGGGCTGTTAAACTCAACCCGAAAGCTCCTTTTACCTGGGCGTCAGGACTGAAAAGCCCCATTTATTGCGACAACCGCGTCACACTTTCTTATCCTGCCGTGCGGACTTACATCCGTCAGCAATTTGTGGAGAAGCTGGTACAGAATTTCGGCAAGCCTGATGTCATTGCGGGCGTAGCTACGGGCGGCATCGCTCAAGGTGCATTGGTGGCGCAGGAACTGGGTTTGCCGTTCGTGTATGTGCGCTCCGAGAAAAAGTCGCACGGGATGCAGAACCAAATTGAGGGGGTCATCAATGCAGGACAGTCGGTGGTGGTCATTGAGGATTTGGTCTCCACGGGCAAATCGAGCCTTTTGGCCGTTGATGCCTTGCGTGAGGCGGGTGCCGAGGTGAAGGGAATGTTGGCCATTTTCACCTATCAGATGGAGACTGCCAAGAAGAACTTTGAGGAGAAAAAATGCCAATTGATTACTTTGTCGAACTATGAGACCTTGATTCACAAGGCAATAGAAGAAAAATATATCTCCGAGGAAGACCTTAACTCGCTGATGGAATGGCGTAAGGATCAACAGGCTTGGAGCGACCAATGGAATTAAGGAAAACGAATCTAACCATGGCTTGACATAAGTTTTGTTGTCAATTTATGTCAGATTGGTTCTTATAAAGTGAATTTAATTTCTTTTATATCAAAGCAATACGTTTTTTTTGCTTCGTCAATCAACAGCAGCCGCCCGAAAGGATCTATCCCTGTCATAAACAATTGTTGTATTTTTCCGTTCACTTCATAATCCGCCCAAGTTTGATAGCGGAACAACCGTTTCAGGTAATCTTGTTCGATGATCAAAGGATCGGTTTTCAGCCGTTCCACTTGGAGAGCAACACTTATTGCCGTTTGTTTTAGCAATGGCTCCAAATTGTAAGTTTTCCCTGTGATTTGTTTTAGTGAGATGGGATGCGTTGGCCAATCTTTGAATTGTATTTGGTTGACATTCATACCAATGCCGATAATGGAAACATCCATCATGTTATCCTTAATTGTACTGTTGATGAGGATACCGGCCAGTTTACGGTTCTCGTAAAAGATGTCATTGGGCCATTTGATGCTGAGTTTTTCCGAAGGCAAAATGTCATCTAATATTTCAATGATGCCCAATGGTACGGCCTCGGAAAGCAGAAACTGTTGAGCGGCGGGCAGAAAACCCATATCAACGGCCATAGAGAAAGTGAGGTTTTTTTCAACCTCACTTTCCCAACCGTTGTTCCCCATACCTTTGCCTGCGGTCTGTTCGTCGGCACTGACCACCCAATTGCGGATATCAGCCTCCGTTTGCTTTCTTTGTAGGTAGGCGTTGGTGGAGTCGAGCTGTGCAAAATGGTGGTATTGAAGCATCATTTCACCACAATCCTCATGGTTTCAGTCCCGATTTTGACGGTATAGATGCCAGCGCCGAAACGCTTCATGTCGATTTGCAGCCAACCGTTGGCTACACCCTCGAAGACGCGTTGTCCAGCCATATTATATAAGGTGATGGTTTGATCACCTTCGCAAACGATGTTCATCATGCCAGAGGTCGGGTTGGGGAAGATGTAAGTGGATTCATTGGTTTTTTCTTCTGTATTGTCGAAGACTTCGTAAGAAAACTCATTGCTCTCGCTACTGCCAAATTGTCCGCCCGAAAAGAGTGTTGAGCCACCAGCTTTCAAACCGTAGAAGCCGTTGCCGTTGGTGAGGCCATTGCCGCCTGCATCATAAATAGTGAAGTCGTAGCAGTCATCACTGGTGATTTCGAGGGTTTCGTTGTAAGTGTGGTTGGCTTGGTCATAAGGTCCCCCTTGTATGATCACCTCGCCAGTGTTGAAGTTTGTCACAGCCCAAGTGACTTCTTGCGGGTCGTTGTCGGTGCGGATGGTGAGTTTCATCACTTTACCTACGGTTTCGGGTGCACCCATTATGTCGTATATCGCGACATTGTTGGATGGGGCTTCGTCGTTGACGCCATTGACACTTATAATTCTGATTTCCAAAGCGTTTTCTTCTTCGACGGGGAAACTGATTTCACCCAAATCGACGGTTTCAGAAGCATATATGTCCAAAATTCCGCTCCACTGTATTGTTTTCAGAGACTCGCCGTTGACCAAAACCTCCAACTCGGCAGAAGTCAGGGCGTTACTGCCGAAATTGGTCAGTTCCACTTTAGGTTCGGCAAAACCGCTGCAATTCATCGATTTCACGTTGCTGATGTTGCTTACACTGCCTTCGTTAGCATAGAAAGGCGTGAGGCTTTCGCTTGATTTGCAGGCTTGATAGACTTCTTTGGTGTTCGTGTTTTGCACCCATGCAATGGCATCGAGTTGGTCAATGCTGTAGACATTGGACCATTCCCATGAGAAGGTGTAGGCAAAATAGTCGTCAATAGCCATATTACCAATGTAAGTACCTGTGGCAGTGGGTAATAACTTCTTCATCACGCTGTAGAAATCGCGCTCGCCATTGGGGCCAGGAGCCGAGCTGTAATGGATTTCTTTTTCGATGACACCAACATAAAGTTTCAGGTTGCCCTGCACTTCAGTGGAGGCGCGGCCCATCACATGAACTGTAATGACATTGGCCGTTTCGTCGATTTCGTGGCTCAGGCGCATTTCAATCGGTGATTCGATACCCAGCCATTGGTTAACCATGTTTTGGGTGAGGTATCCAGGTAGGTTGGCGAAACGGGTACCATCGACGACCGTGTGTGGTACGGAATTGACATTATATACGCCCTTTCGGGAGTCGTTGTCGGCTGTGTTGTGCAGATACATAGGATCATTGGCTGAAGGCCAGCTCATGTGGTACTTGATGGCAGCCACATGGTCGGCATTGGCACTGATGAGCGCGTCCAGGGCTGGATTTTGCTGGGCGCACGGACCGCAACCTGTGTTGGTGAAGCATTCAAATAGGAGCACACGTTCGTTTTGCGCGTTAAGTCTTAATGAAATAAGCATGAGAAACGATGCGATGATAATGGTAAATCTTTTCATTATGGTTAGTTTTGATGGTTTTCAAGCACAAAAGTAATCATTTTTTCAAAAATGGCAATATTTTTTATCGCTGTTTCAAATAAGTTTCTTATTTTTGCCCATTAAAACCATTGGTAATGTCAAATTAAAACCTCAATCTATGATTAAAAAGTCTATTTTTCTTGTAATGCTTTTTGCTGCAATCGGCTGTGTTTCAGCGCAATCGTTGCGGTTTGAATGGAATGGCCACATCTATTCGGAAGGTGAGACCATTGAATGTACCAACGATGAGTATGGCATCGGTGAGTACATTCAACACATGCAAATCCGTAACTTGACCTCAAGCGATCAGAATGTCGTCGTCGAGAAGGAAGTGATGGAGGATTTGGAAGGAACGTCGAACACTTTCTGCTGGGCGGGCAACTGCTTTGGCCCTGGCACAATTGTCAGTCCTGCTTCACTGGTGCCGGCCAACGGCCTCAACACGGACGACCTTTCGTTTCATGTGACGTTTGAGGAACAGGTCTTCGGCGTGGTGGTCATGCGCTATTATGCCTATGACGAACGTCATCCCGACGAGCGCATCAGTATTATGGTCAAGTTCCACAAGTCAGGTGCAGGCTTGGCCGAAAATTCACGCCCGATGACGATGAGCCGTGCTTATCCGAACCCCGCCTCAACGGTTGTTCATTTCAACTATTCTTTCGATGGCAACCTCACCGCAGTGGTCTATAACCTGTTGGGTCAGGAAGTGCTTCGTGAGGAATTGAACGCCAATGACGGACAGATGAGCCTTTCTGTGGCTGACCTTCAAGCTGGTATCTATTTCTGCACCATGATGGTCAATGGCCGCGCATGGACCACGCAGAAATTTGTTGTGAAGAAGTGAGTCGGGAAAGAAAAAGCTATTATTTAAGGTGCCGTCGAAAAGATGGCACTTTTTTTGTACAAGAAATGGTGCAACATTCATCAATCTAAACACTTGAAACAATGGAAAACATGAAAAAACTGCAACGTGACACACAAAACCGCGTGTTGGGTGGTGTGTGTTCGGGTTTGGCTAACTATTTCAACATTGATCCGGCTCTTGTTAGAGTGCTGTTTGTCATTGCACTACTGGCTTTTAGCGCGGGTTTTTGGCTTTACATCATCCTTTGGATTGTGATGCCTGCTGGAAAAATGGTTGAATCCCAAGAATTTGCTGAAATGGCGGACGGGGAGGAAACTTATAGGATCAAAGAGTCAAAAGCCAATAGGAGTGGACTTACCGCAGGCCTCATTCTCATCATAGCGGGAGGATGTTTCCTTTTGGGCAATTTGGTGCCACAATTCAGTTGGCGTACCTTTTGGCCTATTATGCTCATTGCCCTTGGTGTCATATTGATTGTTCCACATAAAGACAATAAGTTATGAAAAGCAGAAATTTGTTTCTCGGCATCATTATTTTGTTCATTGGTGTCGTGGCGTTGTTGTCTTCAATAGATGTAATCGACTTCAGCTGGCGTGTTGCATGGAGACTTTGGCCTATGTTGCTCATTTTCATTGGAATATCCGTTCTTCCTATCAAAGATTGGCTGAAGGCAATCCTGCTTTTGGTGGCCTTGGCCATGGGTGTGTGGCTCTATCAAGGTGAGGCTAAGAAGGTGGATGAGCGTTGTCATTCGGGCTGGGTGGGCTCGGTGCGACAATGGTGGGAAGATTTGGACGACGACGTGTTCAACGTTTTTTAGTTCATAAGTTACAGCCGTTTTGATATGCCTGGAAGCCGCTTGATGTGGCTTTCAGGCAGTTTTTTTAAAAAAGTGAGTTTTTTTCTCCCTCAATTCAAGATTATTTGCTTACTTTGCACATTCTTTTGTTGCAAGCAACATTCAATAAATCGAAAGGAGTTTTATACAATGAACAATAATTACCTAACAAGATGTTTTTTAACGGCGGCATTTTTTGTGCTGACATCAGTTGCCGCTATCGCCCAGGACAACAGCGTAAAAGGTTTCGTCTATGAGGAATCCACAGGTGAACCGTTGATGTTCACCAATGTGTATTTGAAAGGCACCACTTATGGTGGTTCCACCAATGAGAATGGTTATTTCAACATCAACCGCATCCCTGACGGCAAATACACATTGTTGATAACGAACGTAGGCTACGACTCCATTACAGAGCAAATCAGCCTATCAAAGGGTCAGACAATTAACAAAAAATTCTACTTGAAAGAAACTGCACAGAAGCTGGAAACTGTAACGATTACGGCTGATAAGATCGAGTCGCGTACTGAGACCAAAACTTCCGTTATTACCGTGACACCAAAGACCATCAACAAGATTCCGAGCATTGGCGGTCAGGCTGACTTTGCACAGTATTTGCAAGTTGTTCCGGGTGTTATCTTCACCGGCGACCAAGGTGGACAGCTTTATATCCGTGGAGGCTCGCCCATTCAGAACAAAGTGCTTTTGGATGGAATGGTGGTTTACAATCCGTTCCATTCCATCGGATTGTTCTCCGTTTTTGATACCGACATTATCCGTAATGCTGACGTGTACACAGGCGGTTTCGGAGCCGAATATAGCGGTCGCGTCTCGTCCATCATGGACATTTCCACCCGTGACGGCAACAAGAAACGTATTTCGGGCAAAATCGGAGCCAGCGTGTTTGGTGCCAAATTGATGGTGGAAGGCCCGCTGAAGAAAGCCAAGAGCCCCGATGATGCAACGATCTCTTTCATCCTTTCGGCCAAGAACTCTTATTTGGAGCATACAAGCAAGTGGTTGTATTCATACGCTTCAGAGACGGGACTCCCTTTCAATTTCCAGGATGTTTACGGTAAAATTTCATTAAATGCGCCCAATGGCAGCAAGGTCAACTTCTTCGGTTTTTCGTTCAATGACCAAGTGAACAACTACCAGTCGCTTTCCGATTATGGATGGAACTCATTTGGCGGCGGCACCAACTTCCTCGTCATACCTGGCAAGTCGCCTGTGATGATTGAAGGTACAGTCGCCTATTCGAGCTATAATTCACGCATGAAGGAGGTCAACAACCCCGACCGTAGCAGTAAAGTCAATGGCTTCAATGCTGGCTTCGACTTCAGCTATTTCCTTGGAAAGAACACATTGAAATTTGGTCTCGAAATGTTGGGCTACCAAACGCAGTACACCACTTATAGCACATACGGCAATATTAAAATTGGAGGTGAGCCGAAAAACTCAACGGAAATCGGCGCGTATGTCAAGTACAAAGCTGTTTTGGGAAAACTTCTGTTGGAGCCGAGCTTTAGGTTGCAGTATTACGCCTCTGTTTCGGGAGGCATCTCGCCTGAACCGCGTTTGGCCATCAAATACAACGTTACCGATTGGCTTCGCTTAAAGGCCGCCGCCGGGCGTTATTCCCAAAACCTTGTTGCCATCACCAGCGACCGTGATGTGGTGAACCTCTTTTATGGCATTATGTCTGACATCGAAACAAGCGACATGCCAACCACTTTCAATGGTACACCCATTAACAGCTCACTTCAAAAGGCCAACCATTTCATTGTCGGTGCAGAGTTCGACCTGAGTAGCAACATCACGATGAACGTGGAAGGGTATTGGAAAGACTTCGCTCAATTGACCAATATCAACCGTAATAAGATTTACGACAGCAGCAACGCCGAGGTCGATGACCTGCTGAAAAAGAATTTCATCAAGGAGACTGGCGATGCATACGGCGCCGATATTTCCCTGAAGTTTGAGGACAAGCATTGGTATCTCTGGGCTGTGTATGCCTTAGGATTTGTGACGAGAGACTATGAAAAGGCCACCGAGGAAGGAGTGGTGATGACCCAATATGCCCCTCACTTCGACCGTCGTCACAATGTCAACCTTATCTTGACTTATACTGCTGGAGCCAAGCGGCAGTGGGAGTTTAGTGGACGTTGGAATTTTGGTAGTGGCTTCCCCTTTACTCAGGTGCAGGGCTACTATGAATACTTCTCGTTCCAAGACGGCATCAACTTCGACTATACCACCACCAATGGTGAATTGGGTGTGCTTTATGGCGAACTGAACGAAGGCCGCTTGCCTACCTACCATCGTTTTGACCTTGATGTGAAGCGCAAGTTCTTTTTCACTGAGAATGTGAATTTGGAGGTCGACTTCAGCGTGACCAACGTTTACAATCGTAAGAACATTTTCTACAAGAACATCATCACCAGTGAAGACGTGTATCAACTGCCTATCATGCCTACGTTGGGATTGACGATGTCTTTCTGATGCCGTAAATGAATTAAGACACATAAAATGAAGAGATTAGTTCTGGTTATAATCGCTTTCTTTTTGACTTTTGCTGGTTTTGCGCAGAAGCAGGCCGAGTTTACCGAAAACGACGTCAAACAGTTCTATCGCACCCTTGAAGGTGATTACAAAATCGCCGTTAATGACTCGACTTTTATTATGGTACATCTGACTCCCATTTGGGAAACGGCCGAGAATCGTTTTCAGTGGCTCTATTTGGAGGTTACTCACGAGAAAGATGTGATATTGCAGAAAGTGTTGGAAGTCAAGCCAAAGAATGCAAAAGTCTTTAAAGTGATCATTCGTGATTTGAAGAATCCTGAACAATTTGCCGGGAAATGGGGCAACCGCAATTATTTTGATGGCTTCACCACAAACATTTTGACTGGCGGTAGTAAACAGTCGTTCTTCAAGACAAGCGATTTCTCATATCAGACCAATTGGATACGCCTCAAGGCATTGGAGTGTTTCCCCCAAGGAGACTTGTTGCATTTCAAGTTCGTACAACAAGACGAACGCTTCTATATCAAGCGGATGCCGAAAGGGACAAACCGAATACTTGGCTATCAAGGCTTTAAGGAGTTGACGGACTGAAAAAAGCGGCATTTGCCGCTTTTTTCATTTCATCTTGAATACCCAAACTGCTGTACTTTTCAAGTCGCTGTATTTCAGACCACTGGTGTTGATAATCAAATTTCCATTCTGATATTTCCAAGGGAAGGTTTTTGGGCAACCTAACATGGTCACTTTCATGTCATCGGCGGGCTGGTCGATATTCAGAACCAATCCGTATTCAGGGTAGTCCAAAGCGATGGCGTAGAGAGCGTCCTCGCCTTGCGTGTAGCAGATGCAAGGTTGTTGGCAAGTGTAAAGGGCGGCCAAACCTTGGGGCTGACTTGTGGTTGGGGAATTGCATACCCATTCAGCTGCCATGAAGTCTTTCATCACTTGCTTTTCCATCGTTTCCGATGACCAGAACAGAGTAATGGTGGCTTCAAGTTCATCCTCCTCGTAGAACACTTCTATGGTATGGAAAGGTGAAGGCGTATTTGAAAGCGCTATCGTTCCGGTATTGGATATTCTCGTGTCTTCAATAATCGTTTTTCCGTCAATGACTAATTTTGCTTTGTCATCCGTTTGAATTTCAAAAGTATAGGTGTCATCTGGACATGAGAACTCGCCAGACCAATAGGCTTTGAAATGGTCGCAACTGATGGCGGGGTCGGGCGAGTTGCGCTTCCAGTCGAAGTCGATTTTCTCGTCGATGTGTGTTACTTCGACTTTTTTCATCTCATAGAACTTCTTGTACGGCCGTGTGCCGTAAATCGCTTCCCCGTTGATTTCCAACCATTTGCCGAGGTCTAAAAGTCGTTCCTGTTGCAAAAGCGGAATCTTGCCATCGGCGGCTGGCCCTACATTGAGTGTCATGCCACCACCTGCCGCCACAAGGACGCAGAAATGGCGGATGAGTTCGTCGGAAGTCATGTAATTCTCCAAAGGCTCGTTGCGGTTGAGGCCGAAGCTACGGCCCAAGCCTCGGCATTCCGCCCAAGGACGGTCGGTGAGCGTGATGCCTGCACTGTATTCGGGTGTGCGGAAGCCGTGCTGCTGCCCGTTGCCCCAGCGGTCGTTGACGATGGCATCCTTGCCTACGGTATTGTAGTACCACGAAATCAGTTCGGTGGCATGCCATTGTTCCGCGCTGTTGCGCCATTCGCCATCGGTAAAGAGAATAGTGGGTTGGTAGCGCGTGACGAGTTCCTTGAATTGTGGAATCATGTGCGTGTCGACGTAGGTTCCGATGTTTTCGTCGGGGTCGACATACCAGCGGTGGATGGGACTTGTCCATTCGGGCAGGGAATAGTAGAAGCCCATTTTGAGGCCTTGTTTGCGCACGGCTTTGGTCAGTTCGCCGCAGATGTCGCGATGTGGGCCGAGGTCAACAGAGTTCCAACCAGGTGCATATTGACTTGGCCAAAGGCAGAAGCCGTCGTGGTGTTTCGAGACCAAAAGCACATATTTTGCCCCTGATTTCTTGAATAGTTCAGCCCATTCGTCGGGATCCCAAAGCTCGGCCTTCCACATCGGAGCAAAGTCCTCATATTTGAAGTCCTTGCCATAAATTTGTTCTTGAAAGGTTTTTCGGTCGTCGTTGGTCATCAGGCCGCGATAATACCATTCGGCGTAGCCTTCGAGGCTGGCGTAGGCGGGCACAGAATACACGCCCCAATGGATGAAAATGCCCAGTTTGGCATCGGAGAACCATTGCGGATAGCCTCGTTCATTGATGGATTCCCAGGTGGTCTGCACTTGGGCAGAAAGGAGGTTGCAAAAAAGCAACGCTGCGATGAGATGGAGGAATTTCTTGGCTTTCATAATGCGCAAAAGTAGTACATTTTATCCATCATTGTTTGGACTTGTCCAAAATTTCTTAATTTTGCGGTATGAACATCTATCAACTTTTTCCTCGACTGTTCGGTAACAAGCAAACCGACTTTCGCTTCAACGGCAACAAAGCAGAAAACGGCTGCGGCACATTTAACGACATTGACGAAACCGCCCTCAACGCAATTAAGGATTTGGGCATCACGCACATTTGGCTGACCGGCATTCTGGAACACGCTTCCGAATCGACAGGTACGCACCCCGACATTACCAAGGGCCGCGCAGGCTCGCCATACGCCGTCACCGATTATCGCGCCGTTGACCCTGATTTGGGCACGATGGTCGATTTTGAGCAATTGGTCGGTCGAATCCACGAAAAAGGAATGAAAGTAATTATCGACTTCATTCCCAATCATTTGGCGCGTCAAAACAAAGGCTTCGACCCTTGTAATTTCTATTATTGCGAGTGCCAGGCGTTTGTGCCGCCAAGAAGAATCGGCGAGCAACCTTACGAGGAGTTTCCCGCCAAAGCGACTGGCAACAATGTGTTTGCGCCCAATCCGAGTATCAATGACTGGTACGACACAGTCAAGCTGAACTATGACTGCCATGATACTTGGGAGAAAATGCTTGACATTCTGCGCTTTTGGTGTTCCAAGCAGGTGGATGGTTTTCGTGTGGATATGGCCGAGATGGTGCCTGTGGCCTTTTGGCAGTGGGTGATTGAGCATTTAAGAAAGGACTACCAGCCTGTGATAATTGCAGAAATCTATCAGCCAGACCTTTACAAGCCTTTCCTTGAGGCAGGTTTCGACTATTTGTATGACAAGGTCGGTCTATATAACACGTTAGAGAATGTGCTTTGTCATGGCCACGAGGCGAAGGCAATCAGCCAGGTGTGGAAGGATTTGGAGGGCATTGAGGCGCGGATGCTACGTTTCATGGAGAACCATGATGAGAAGCGGTTGGCCTCGCCTCAATTCGTCGGCAATGCTTTTTCCGCCTTGCCCGCCGTGGTGCTTTCCGCTTTGATGAACACTGGACCTTTCATGGTTTACAATGGTCAGGAAAGTGGCGAAACGGCATATGGCGCAGTAGGATATAGTGGCGACGACGGACGCACTTCCATCTTCGATTATTGCCACATGCCTGAACATCAGAAGTGGATGAACGGAGGCAAGTTTGATGGCGGCGGATTTGATGATGCTCAAAGGAGGTTGTTCGATTATTACCATAATCTATTGTATTTTAGGCAAGAACACTCCGCCATCAGCGAAGGGGGATTTTACGATTTGATGTGGTGCAATCCTTGGTACATGAATTTCGACCCGCAGTTTGTTTATGCTTTCTTGCGGTATTCCGAAACGGAGCGTTTGTTGGTGGTCGTGAATTTTAACCGTAACGAGCCCCGCGATGTGGAGGTGAAGATCCCGCACGATGCCCTCGCCCTGATGGGCCGCAGCAAGGCTAATGAGTTTGATATGAATGACTTCGCTACAGAGGTGCATCCTGTCCATTTGAAACCTTACGAAACCAAAGTCATTGATTTGGATAGAAATGAGATTGTTTTTCAAAACGCATGGAATTGAGAAGAGTTTGCTAGTTTTTTTGGTTATCAAAACAGATAAAAATGACACTTCCTCTCGTAAAAAACGACCCTTGGCTTACCCCCGTCAGCAATGCGGTGGAAAAACGCCATAACCGCTACGAAGAACGGTTGCGCAGCATTATCAGCCGCTATGGCAGCCTCAAAACTTTTGCCACGGCGCACCAGTTCTTGGGCTTCAATTACGACAAGCGTCGCCACGGATGGTGGTACCGCGAATGGGCACCTGCCGCGCATTACCTCTCACTGATAGGCGACTTCAACGGCTGGAACCGCTATGAGTATCCATTGGAATTAGCTGGCAGTGGTCTGTGGGAGATTTTTCTTCCCGATAGCGAGTTCGCCAATCGACTGGTGCATGGCAGCAAACTGAAGGTGCTGGTGCAGTCGCAAATCGGTGAGCATGAGCGCATCCCAGTGTATATCAAGCGAGTAATCCAAGACGAGGGCAATAAGGACTTTGCTGGACAGTTTTGGAATCCGCCCACTCCTTATATATATAAGTATGCCGCACCAAAACTGAAAGATGAACCTCTGTTGATTTACGAGACACATGTCGGCATGGCGCAGGAGGAGGAAAGGGTAGGGACATACAAAGAGTTTACTGAAAAAATCCTGCCACGCATCAAGGCGGATGGCTACAATGCCATCCAGCTCATGGCCATCGCCGAGCATCCGTATTACGGCTCGTTCGGCTACCACGTCTCCAATTTTTTCGCACCGAGTTCACGCTTTGGTACGCCAGAGGAACTGAAGGAGCTTATTGATACCGCACATGGCATGGACATGCTGGTCATCATGGACCTCGTTCATTCTCATACAGTTAAGAACATCCGCGAAGGCATTAACCTGTTCGACGGTTCCGACAGCCAATACCTGCATCCTGGCGAGCGCGGCAATCATAACCTTTGGGACTCAAAGCTTTTCAACTATGGCAAGGAGGAGACTTTGCAATTCCTGCTTTCCAATGTGCGCTATTGGCTGGAAGAGTTCCGATTCGACGGTTTCCGTTTTGATGGCGTGACTTCGATGCTCTACCTCGACCACGGTATTGGGACGACGTTCGATGCACCTGAGAAATACTTCGGCGACAATGTGGATGCCGACGCAGTCACCTATATGCAATTGGCTAATACGCTGTGTCATGAACTGAACCCGAAGGCCGTCACCATTGCAGAGGATGTGAGCGGTATGCCAGGCCTCTGCAATCCGATTGCTGATGGCGGCATGGGTTTCGACTACCGCTTGGGCATGGGTTTGCCTGATTTTTGGATTAAGGTGCTGAAGGACGAACCTGAAGAACAGTGGAACATGAACAACTTCTTCTTCACCATGACCAACCATCTGCCGCAGACCAAGACGGTGGCCTATGCCG
>CAMZEK010000049.1 GCA_947305795.1 uncultured Bacteroidales bacterium
TGCCCTTGGAGCGGATGACGAAGAACGACTTGAGCACATTGATGCGGTATAGCCGTTTGAAGTCGTTGTAGCCCCTGTCGAAGATGTAGAAAGAGTTCTCCTCATAGGGTATGGCGTCCATCGCCTTCATGTCATGGACTCTCGCTGGAGTGATGTGGAAGAAAGTTGGAATCTGGGTCTCGATGTCATACAGCGTATGCACCTTGATTCCTCCCTTCCTTTTTCTGAACAGCGCCCATTCAAAGACGCTCAGACACAGGTCGATAGTGGTTGAGTCAAACGCATAGACGTTACCTTCAAGCTTGAAGATGTCCGTACACCTTTTTCTTCTTGCCTCGTCTATCATGCGGTAGGCAAAGTCCTCGAAAATTCGGCAGTCCCTGCTTTCGTCGGCCTTGGCCAGGTTGCTCCTCGTGACATGCTTCCCCATTCCGAGGTAGTAGCACTTGCTGCGATGAGCTTCCAACGCCACAACCAAGTCCCGTAGACTTTCTCGGTTTGAGAGTTGGCCGAACATCAATGCGAGCATCTGATTCCAGCATGTGAAGTGCTTAACGTATCTGTCGCCTTCGTACTTCCTGACCAGGTAGTTGAAATGGTTCCTGTCGAGGAACGAGGTCAATTGGGAGAAAACGTATTTGTCATTATTCATCTGCCGAGAGTCTCGGCAAAAGTAAAATTCAAATCCGTTGACTCGAAAAATTTCTGGAATTAACTGATTTTACTACTATTTCAAAGAACGATATCGATTTTTTAGTGGACAGCAATGATGAAGCAATTATTATCAAAAAAATCATTTTTCCAGTTTCTTAATACCTTAATAAGGGAGTTGGTCGGGGGTGACGGTGGCAGACTCCCCCGCCAATCCCCCTACCCCTTTTGAAGCACCCCTCTGAGAGGGGGATGTGTGCGGAAGGTAAAGCAGCTTTTTGTTCGGCAAAAAAAGCTTATTTTTGCACCGTATTAACAATAATCAATATGATTGACATTAACGATTTTGACAGATAGATCTATGGAAGACCAAGAACGCGCCTTGAAGCTGGCAACCGAGGCCGGACATATATTGCTTGAAAATGGGGCCGAGATTAGCCGTGTGGAGGACACCATGCAACACATTGCTTCGGTGTATGGTGTTGAGGACGAGAATTTCTTCGTTCTCAGCAACGGCATTATCTCATCGGGCAAGAACTTCGCCCGTGCCGAGCATATACCGCTCAAGGGCATGCAGCTTAGTCGTGTGGTTGAAGTGAACCAGATTTCCCGTGATTTGAGCGCCCGCCCCATGCCACTTGACGAGTTGGAGCATCGGCTTCAAGCCGTCCGCATGGCTAAAGGCAAACCATGGTGGGAAGTGATTCTCGGCACTGCCTTCGGCGTAGCTGCTTTTTGTATCATCTTTGGCGGTAGTTTCCTTGATGCTGCAGCGACTTTTGTCTGTGGCCTGTTGCTTGGTACTTTTATAACTTTCGTTGGGTCGCGCATGTCGCGTTTGATGGGCAACTTCACAGGCGGACTTGTCGGTGGGCTGTTGTGCATCATTGCCTATCATCTTTTTCCAAACACGCTGCATCTTCCCAATATGATCATCGGCACTATCATTGCCCTTGTGCCAGGAGTGCCTTTCACCAATGGTATGCGCGACATCGCCAATGAGGCTTATATTGCTGGTACCACAAGACTCATCGATGCCTTTCTTGCTTTCCTTGGTATTGCCTTTGGGGTATCGGTGGCTCTGGTGCTGCACGGAGGTATAACTGGCGCGATTCTTCAACTCGGTTCGCCTGAAACAGATGCCGTTACATCGCATTGGGCTATCCAATTAGCATCAGCATTTGTCGGCACAATAGGATTTGCCGTGATTTTTGGCGTTCCGCGCAGGTATTATCTCGACAGCGGCCTTACAGGCATGTTGGGCTGGGGAATGTTCCTGTTGACAGGTTCCGTTTTCTTGGGTGCTCTTGCGGTAGGTTTGGTGAGCTATTTGCAGGCCTGGCTGCGCCGTTGTCCCGTCACCGTGTTTTTGATCTGTGGCATCATCCCGTTGGTGCCAGGAGGCGGCATTTTCTGGACTGCCTATCACTTGGTGGTCAATGATGTGCGTTTGGCTGCCACTACGGGCTTTATGGCCTTGAAGGTCACTGTGGCTATTGCAGCCGCCATTTTCTTTGCAGCCGCCCTTTACAACCTTGTTGCTAAAAGGAAGTCTCAGGCTTCGATAAAGAATGAATGAGATACAAACACACAAATAGGCCAGGATTTTTGCTCGGGTTGATTGACTTCTGCACGGCGGGATTGTTTTTTCTCGTCTACATGCCATTGGGCTTGCAGGATGAGATAGACGAGATACTCGGGCACAAGACGCAACGCTATTGGGTAGCGTACGTGTTGGGCATTCCGACGATGTTTATCTACACGCTTGTTTGGATGGCGCGTATCGCCGAAGAGCTGCGAGGCAAAGCCAAAGAACTCGGCATAGAAGCACCCTATACCTCGTGGTGGCACATGTTCGGTTGGAACACGTTTGGCGTGCTGTTCTTTGGTCCCGCCGTCGCCACACATCGTTTCTTCGATACACTCAACAGAATCGAAAATAGATTAAAACAATCTGGTATGCGTAAAGCAATCATTATCGGAGCCACTTCAGGTATCGGCCGTGAGACAGCGGCTCGTCTTGTGAAGGAAGGTTGGGAAATTGGCATTGCCGGAAGGCGCACTGAGGCGCTAGAAGCGTTCAGGAACGAATTCGGTGAAGCCGCGCACATCGCCACCATGGATGTCACCCGTCCCGATGCCACGCATGTGCTGGATGCCTTATTGGAGGAAATGGGCGCACCGAATCTTTTCTTTTATGTCTCAGGGGTCGGCTATCAGAACAGGGAACTGGATTTGGATAAGGAAATCCGTACCATACAGACCAACTGCGAGGGGATGGTGCGGCTGGTTGACCACTTCTTGAACTATGTCAGGGAACATCCAGAGGCATACACTAAGGAAAAGATGGCCCACATTGCGGTAGTAACGTCCATCGCAGGGACTGCAGGGTTGGGTACGGCTCCGGCGTATTCCGCCACCAAAAAGATGCAACAGACCTATCTTTCTGCTCTTTCGCAGCTTGCTCGCATGGAAAAGATACCTGTCCGATTTACGGATATCCGTCCGGGATTTGTAGCCACTGATATTCTTAATCCAGACAAGAAATACCCAATGCTACTGAGCAAGGAGAAAGCCGCCGACGAAGTGATGAAGGCCATTAGCAGGAAAAAACGCATACACACTTTCGATTGGAAATTTCGCATTCTAGTAATGGGATGGCGACTGATACCTCGCTGGGTATGGGAACGGATGACATGGGTTAAAAACTGACATTCTATTGAAACCGCAAGGGTTTCGCGCCTTTGCGGCGGTGGCTGTTCTAAGGGCTTGGCTTTTTTAGGCACCGTACACGGGGATACGGGAAAACATGTACCTTTGCGCCAATAAATCGAAAACTGTCTTATTATATGGGTTATAGAGAAGAAGCCATCGAATGTGTCAAAGATTATGTTCTCCAGATACATAAGCAAATATATGCCAAGTATGAAGGGGATTTTGACAGGATCTATACGGAAGCATACAATAACTCGTCCTATACGGGTAGGGTCATCAAACCAGGAAAGGAATATGAATTGAGTTATTTGGAATGTACGTGCCCTAAGGTAAAATGTGGATTTAGGAACAATCCTGAACAATGCGAGTGTTCGCGACAGAGCATTCTATTTATTTTGTCACAGCTTGAACCAGACAGCCAATTCGATGTCCAGATTGAGAATACGATTCTCAGGGGAGGCGACCGTTGTACCTTCAGGATAACGAGACGAGCCGGCATGAAATGATTGATTGCGGAGCGACTGCCGACCTGTATTATTTCCCTTTTCTAAACTCCCTCGGGGTCATGCCCTTCATGCGCTGGAAGAAACGGGCAAAGGTGGTGGTCTCGGCGAAGTGGAGATGCTCGGCTATCTGGGCAACGCTGAGCGAGGTCTGGCGCAGCAGATACGATGCTTCCATCAGGAGCAACTGGTTGATGTAGTCGACGACGGTGCGGCCGCCCGACACCTGACGGACAATGCGCGAGAGATAGGTGGTGGTGATGCACAACTCGGAGGCATAGAAGCCGATGTCGTGGTGCTCGATGAAGTGGCGGGGTAACAGGTGGAGAAATGCGAGAAATAGTTCCTCGACGCGCTTGGGGAAGCGGTGCTCGTGGATGGTGCGCTCCATCAGGCCCGTTAAGTCGTTCAGGAAAATGCTGTAGAGCATCCGCAGGCTCTCGTCGGCATGGGGCAGCGACGATTGCTGATAACGCAAAGCCAATTGCATGAGTTCGAAGACATGGCGGTAGTCGTCATCAGAGAGTGTCAGTAGAGGTTGCTGCAACTCGACAACGGAAAGGTAGGCAGCGCGAATGCTGTCGTGGACACTGGGCAGTTCGAGCGTGAATTGCTCGTCGGCTAGCAGACAAATACCGCTGTAGTCGCTGGAACTAGCGAGGACGGTAACCTCGAAACCGGGCGAATAGGTGTAGAGATCGCCTTTGTGCAGTGTCAGTTCGCGGTTATTATATACTATAGTAACCCAACCGCGCGTAACAATCGTAAAAGTGTAGCACGACAAGAAACCGTGCGTCTCGTTCGCGCCGAATGTCCACTCCACGTTAGTCTCTATGCAAATGACGTTCCCGTCCCACTCACCCTCGGGCACGGGCAGGTTTCTTAGATGCCAAAACTCCTTCAAACTGTACATAGTCGCACATATTTTCAGCGCAAAGATACGAATATTTTTAAATTTGTTTCGTTTCAGTCGGTTTTTGTTTCGTTTGGGTTATAGCGTAGTATGGTAAGTTACTGTAACTTTGCAGAAAAATAGACATCAATCTTATTCACTTAACAAAACTCAATATCATGGACAAACAGAAATCAATCGAAGCATTACAGTTCTTCGTGACTGGCCTTTCGGAAGGCGCATTCGTACACAAGGTACAAGGACAAATCTTCAAGTCGGAAAGCTTTGACAAGCTCGGACAAAAGTACATCGACCACTATAACGAGGAGATGGGCTGGGTTGAAAAATTCATCGACCGCATCATCGACCTCGGAGGTTGCCCGAAGGTGGAGAAACACGAGGCCCGCGAGCTGGTGTGTGACCCGTTGGAGTACATCAAGGCCGACTTGGCCATTCAGGTGGCTGGCGTGGAGCTGCTGCGCAAGTGCATGGCCACAGTCTGCGAAGACCCCACGACCTACGACATGCTGAAAGCTTACCTGCTCGACGAGGAGGAAGACCAATACTGGAGCGAGGAACAACTCGAACTCATCGAGAAAATCGGCTACCAGAACTGGCTGATGAAACAGATGTAACCTTATGGCACATCCCTGCGAAAATTGTAAGATTCGTGCCTATTACGACGCGAAACCGAAATCACTGATTGGCCGCTTCTGGCGTTGGCATATCAACTTCTGCCCAGGATGGAAATCCTATATCACTTCGGTGTCGCCTGAGAAACAAGCCGAACTGAGAGAAAAGTATCAATTCATTAAGTACCAATAATACGACTGAAAAAAATGGAAGCAAAAGAACAAGTTCTGAAAGCCATGCGTGAAATCGGCGAACCCGTCAACGCGGGCAAGATTGCCGAAGTCACTGGCCTCGACCGCAAAGTGGTTGACAAAGCCTTCGCTGAATTGAAAAAGGAAGGCGCTATTGTGTCGCCCGTCCGCTGCAAGTGGGCACCGGCCAAATGATGCCGTGACCCGATGAATTTTACCGCCGCAAGGGTTTTAACCTTTGCGGCGATTGTTTTTGCGAATTGCGAAAAAAAGACTATCTTTGCTGCAAAATAATCCAAACAATGAAAAAAAGTATCATCAGCATAACTATAGGGCTGCTTCTACTCCTGACAGGTTGTGCACAAAACAAAACTAAAATGACTACGATTTACGACTTTAAGGCCCTGAACAACAAGGGCGAAGAGGTGGACATGGCCCAATACAAGGGTAAGGTCCTCATGATTGTTAACACCGCCTCGAAATGCGGTTTCACTCCGCAATACGACGGCTTGGAAGCCCTCTACAAGAAGTACCAAGACCAAGGGCTGGTCATCCTCGGCTTCCCCTGCGACCAGTTCAAGCACCAGGAGCCCGGCAGCGACGAAGAGATTGCCGAGTTCTGCCGCCTCAACCATGGTGTGACCTTCCCGCTGATGAAGAAGATCGACGTCTTCGGTGAGAACGCCCACCCCATCTTTGTGTACCTTTGCAACCAGATGCCTGACGAGGAAGTCCACGGTCTGAAGGACAAGGCCACGATGAAGCTCGTCGACAGCCTAAGTAAATCCGAAGGACGCAAAGACGGCGAAATCCGCTGGAACTTCACCAAGTTCCTCATCTCGAAGGACGGCAGCGTCATCAAGCGTTTCCCGCCCGTGGCAAAGCCCGAGGATATGGAGGCTGATATAGAAGCAATGCTAAAATAACACTTACTGCAATGAAAAAACTAACAATTATCCTTATGGCAACACTAATAATGACATGTGGCTGCACCTCAAAGAACAATGAAACAGCCACCAAAAACGAACCAGCCGCCAAACAAGAAGGCGCAACGGTCTATCTGACCAGAGAAATCACTCCCGAATCGCTGGTGCGCATCTACAAGGCGCTCGGTGTGGAGGCCACAGGCCGCGTGGCCGTGAAGATCTCGACGGGCGAAGGCAGCAACCCCAACTATCTGAAACCTGAACTCATCAAGAATTTAGTGCATGAGGTGGACGGCACCATCGTGGAGTGCAATACCGCCTACGGCAACGCTCCCGGCGACGAGAAGGACGACCGCAACAACTCAGCCGTCCACTGGGAGGTAATCCGCCGGCATAAGTTCACCGACTACTTCCCTGTTGATATCATGGACGAATACGACGAGATGCGCATCCCTGTGAAAGACCAACGTCACATCAAGTATGACATCGTGGGCGGTCACATGGCCAACTACGACTTCATGATTGCGCTGAACCACTTCAAGGGTCATCCTATGGGCGGCTACGGCGGTGCGCTAAAGAACCTCAGCATCGGATGCGCCAGCTCCAACGGCAAGGCCTATATCCACTCCTCCGGCAAGATGGAGAAACTCGATATGAAACTGCTTTGGACCCCCGAATTCATCGGCGACCAAGACGGTTTCCTCGAGAGCATGGCTGCCGCTGCTCAGGCTATTGCAAACTACTTCAACAAGAAGCAGGGCATCATCTACATCAGCGTGATGAATAACATGAGCATCGACTGCGACTGTGTGGACCATCCCGCCCCTGTGAAGCTTGAGGACTATGGCATCTTGGCCTCCACCGACCCCGTCGCCCTCGACCAGGCCTGCGTCGACATCATCAACAACCAAGAGGTGACCGCCAAGAACGACCCCACCGACCTGCTGAACCGTATCGACAAGCAACACGGCACCCACACCATCGACCATGCCGAAGCCATTGGTTTGGGCACTCGCAAGTACCACATCGTGAATATCGACAAGTAACCCGTTCATTAACGGCTACGACCATGAATACCGCTGCAAGGGTTTGTCCTTTGCGGCGGTTTTATGTATCTGTATTTGTGTTTTTTGTATCTTTGCGACATCATATCATCAAAACAACAATACAATGACTAAAAACGCTATCATCATGGCACTAATTTGTATGCTCGGAATGACCTCTTGTAATGCACAAAACTATCAGCCCGCCCCACCTACCACCGAAGGTGAGGCCGCAACGGTCTATATGACTACCGACATCAGTCCCGAGGGGCTGGTGCGCATCTATGAAGCCTTGGGTGTGGAAGCTCATGGCCGCGTGGCGGTGAAAATCTCCACGGGCGAGTCGGAGAAGAGCAACCACTTGCGTCCTGAACTCATCAAAAACCTGGTGCAGAAGGTGAATGGCACCCTCGTGGAGTGCAACACGGCCTATGGCGGTAACCGTAGCAACACCGAGAAGCACCGCAAGGCTATTGCCGAGCGCGGCTATAATGACATCGCCACAGTCGACATCATGGATGAAGAGGGCGAGATACAGCTGCCCGTCACTGACACCAAACATCTGCAATACGACATCGTCGGTTCGCATTTGCAGAACTACGATTTCATGATCAACCTGGCCCATTTCAAAGGTCACGCCATGGGTGGTTTCGGCGGCGTGCTGAAGAACCAGTCGATTGGCGTGGCATCGAGTGCTGGTAAGCTTTACATCCACTCCGCTGGCAAGAGCCAAAAACATTGGAGGATTGCTGACCTAGACGACTTCCTTGAGTCGATGGCCGCTGCCGCACAGGCCGTACACGACTATTTCAAGCAGGAAAGCCGTGACATCATCTACATCAACGTGATGAACAACATGTCGGTGGACTGCGACTGCGACGGACATCCTGCCGCACCGCGCATCAAGGACATCGGCATTCTGGCCTCCACCGACCCCGTAGCCCTCGACCAAGCCTGCCTCGACCTTGTGTTCAACCACGTCAGCAGCCAAGGCGATGATGCCCAACCTTTGCAGGAACGCATCAACAAGAAACACGGCACCCACACCGTGGAGTATGCCGAACAGATTGGGCTTGGAACGCGGAAATACACTATTGTGAACATTGACAAAGAATAATAACAAAATGAAAAAACTACTCCTCTTCGCAGTCGTCGCACTAATGATGTGCGCCTGCGGCAACGAAACGAAAAACGAAACGAATGCTAACCCAACGACAGAGACTATGGACTTCCTTGAACTGACCCAACAGCGTTATTCCGAACGCTTCTTCGATTCCACCAAGATGGTGGAACAGGAAAAACTGGACCGTATCCTTGAGGCGGGCCGTCAGGCACCCACCGCAGCCAACAAGCAGCCCCAACGCCTGTATTTGCTGAAGAGCAAAGAAGCCCTTCAAAAGGCACAGTCGGCTTCGTTCTCATCGCTTTACAATGCTCCTGTGGTGGTGTTGGTGTGCTACGACCTCGACTCCACTTGGCACAACCAGCGCGAGACGCTTTTGCCCGAATACAACAGTGGCGAGCAGGACTGCGCCATCGTGGCAACTCAGATGATGTATGCCGCCGAAGAGCAGGGTGTTCACACCATCTGGATTCGTGGCTTCGACGCAGGTGCCTTGCAAAAGGTTCTCGACCTGCCGGCAAACATAATTCCCGCCATGATGCTGCCTCTCGGTTATCCCACAGCCAACTCAGCCCCGTCGCCGATGCACTTCAAGCGCAAACCGATGGAAGAGTTCGTGACGGAACTGTAATGTCATGCTCTTAATCACGCTCATAGCCGCCCTAATTCTGGGAATCGTTATCGCCGCCTTGCCTCATGTCTTCTGGCTGTTGGCTTGGCTGGTCGGGAAAGGGTTCCACTATACGGTGCCTTACGCCCCTTTCGGATGGACGGCGCTCGCGCTTGTCGTGGTAGTGTGGGCCGTGCTGGCTTGGGGATGTTTTGTGGGACGATGGAGGCTGCAGACCACGCGGATGGAGTATGCCCATCCTGACATCCCATCCGCATTCGACGGCTACAAAATCGTACACATCTCCGACCTGCACCTCTCCACCTTTGACGACAACCCCAAGCAATTGCGGCGTTTTGTGGACAGCATCAACGCCCTTGAACCTGACCTGATTTGCTTCACGGGCGACTTGGTCACCTTTGGCACGTCGGAGGCGGAGCCTTACACCACAACGCTGCGGCAATTGCAAGCTAAAGACGGGGTCATCAGCGTCCTCGGCAACCACGACTTCCTTATCTACAATCGCAAATTGGCTGACGATGTGACGCGTCAAAAGGAAGTTGAAGCTGTTGCACAATTTGAGCGCCATCAGCTTGGCTGGCAGCTGTTGCGAAACGAAAACACCGTCATTGAACGTGGTGGAGAGAAGCTGACCATCGTTGGCGTGGACAATACTGTAGGAAAGGGTCAGGGATTCAGCACTATTGACCGTGGCGACCTGCCAAAGGCCCTGTCTGGCGCCGACGGCTTCCTCATTCTCCTCACCCATGACCCAAGCCACTGGCGGTCGGAGGTGTTGCCTGACACTGACATTCCTTTAACACTCAGCGGCCACACCCATTCAGCCCAAGTGAGGTTGTTCAGTTGGACACCCGCCTCGTGGATGTTCAAGGAAGCCTGGGGACACTATGATGAGGGTGGTCAGACCCTAAACGTGAACGCCGGCCTTGGCTGCACCTTGCCCGTCCGCCTCAATTGCCCGGCAGAGATTACACTTATCACACTGCGGGAACCTATCACTTATAAATAATGACCGTTCTGCCTTTGCGACGGTGTTGTTTTAAGGGCTTGGCTTTTTCAGGCACCATACGCGGGGATTCGGGAAATTTGTACCTTTGTGGCCATTATTTGTAAAAAGTCTATGAGATGACAGAATCAGAAGCCATCCAAGCCCGCCACAGCGTGCGGAAATACCTCGACAAGCCTATCGAGGCGGAGAAAATCGAGGCGATACAAAAGTGCATTGACCATTGCAACCGTGAAGGCGGTGTGCATTTCCAACTGGTGACCAACGAGCCTAAGGCCTTCCGCAACGGAGTAGATTGGCCGAAATACAGCAAGTTTGAGGGAGTAAACAACTATATCGCCATCATTGCGCCCAAAGGCAACGACGGCAGTGTGATCGCCGGCTACTATGGTGAGAAGCTGGTGCTGCTCATCCAAACACTCGGAATGAACACCTGTTGGGTCGGAGGAACGTTCAAGAAGGTCAGAGATGTTTATACCATTGGAACTGGAGAAGAGTTGAAATGCGTCATCTCACTCGGCTATGGCGCGACGCAAGGCAAGCAACACCCTCAAAAGAAGACCTTCGCCGACGTGGCCCAAGCCCAGGAGCCTGTGCCAGAATGGTTCAAGAAAGGTGTGGAATCGACACTTCTTGCCCCGACAGCGGTCAATCAGCAGAAGTTCAAGTTCATTCTGCATGACGGCAATCGCGTGGAAGCCGTAGCCAAATTCTCACTGATAGGCTATTCGCACCTTGACCTTGGCATCGCCAAATACCACTTTGAGGTTGGCGCGGGAGATAGCTTTACTTGGGAATAGAGAGGCTTTTTTTGGCTGCGTACCCGAGGAAGATATGGCTTTCGCTTTGCATTTTAGCGTATTTTACAAAGCGAATTTTTGCATTTTATCGTATTTCAGGAGATAATTTTTTGCATTTTATCGTATTTCAAATATTTATTTCCTTATCTTTGCAGCTAAAATGCGAAAGCTATGATAGATGAAAAAGTAATACTGCAGGTGCTTGCCGAGCAACAGGAAGAAATCGAGAGTTACAAGCCACAGAAGTGGGTGGCTCGTAAAGAAGAATCACTCTTTGAGTTTAATACCACGATGGCGCAGGTAGTTATTGGTGTTCGTCGAAGCGGCAAATCCACAATCTGCCATAAAGTCTTATTGGAACGAGACATCAGATACGGTTATGTCAACCTTGACGACGACCGTTTGGCTGATATGCAAGTTAAAGACTTGAACACGGTGCTTTCTTGCGTCTATCAGCTGTATGGCACGGACATCTCCTATCTTGTGCTTGACGAGATACAGGATGTGGACGGATGGTATCTCTTTGTGAACCGGCTGATGCGGACAAGTCTTCACATCTTCATAACGGGTAGTAATGCCAAGCTGCTTAGCGGTGAGTTGGCCACCCATCTGACGGGACGTTACAATGAGATTCATCTATACCCCTTCTCATTCTCTGAGTATTGCCAGTATCATCAGATTGACACACAAAGCATCACCACCAAAGCGGATGCCGACCGCAAACGTGCTTTCATGGATTACATTCACGACGGTGGCTTTCCTGAGATGCAGGGACTCAGCAATAAGAGGGCGTATGTGCAGAGTTTGATAGAGGCCATCCTGCGAAAAGACATTCAGAAGCGTTTTAAGATACGCCACATTGAGGCACTGCGCAAGCTCGCGCACCACCTCATTAACAATGCATGTCAAGAGGTCAACTATGATGACTTGTCGGATATGCTGGGCATAGCGGACAAGACGGCGAAGAAATATGTTGACTATCTCAGCCAGGCTTTTCTGATTCAGCTGATGACACGCCATTCATTCAAGAGTCAGGAACGCATCCGCAACCAGAAAGCCTACATCGTTGACACTGGTATGCAAAGCAACCGAGACAACGCACTGGCACCCGAGAATTTGGGCTGGCGACTGGAGAATGTTGCCTATATAGAGCTGCTGAGACGTTGCTCCCACGATTTTTTAGATGTCTACTACTATAAACCAACTGCAAGAGCAAAAGAGGTTGATTTCGTGGTGTGTGACAAGAACAAGGCTGTTGAACTGATACAGGTGGCCTACGCGATAGACACTCAGCGGGCGTATGACCGTGAGACCTCGTCACTTGTCAAGGCTTCGGATGCACTTTCGTGCAATCATCTGACTCTCGTGGCATTTTCACCAACGCGTGATGTTGTAGTAGAGGGAAAGACGATACACATCGTGTCAGTATTAGAGTGGCTTTTACAGTAAGATGATAGATTGTGACAATTGTAAAACATACTAAGAAAAAATGTGCACAAGCATAGTTGTAAACAAGAGAAAGACCATAGTCGGATGGAATCTCGACATCATGGATTTTGAATACCGAGTCCGTCCCACCGACGATGGCGTTTACATCGAAGTAAACGATGCAACTGAAGGTTGGATGCCGCTGTTCGGAGCCAATCGCAGGGGTGATTTCGTTGGAATGCCCACCTGCTGGCCACACAACGACCGCAGCGACCCAACTGGTAACGACACTAATATCATCCTGTTAGATATCGACCTGCTGATGATGAAAAAGACCTTACAAGAGGTGCGTGATTTTGTCAATGATAACAGGTTTTGCAGCGTTCCCGGACTCACATTCATGGCTTCATTGTCAGACAGTAAAGGCAATGTGTTACATATTGTCCCTGGACATGGTTTCAGGTATTACGAGAAGCCAACGTATAAGATCATGACCAATTTTCCACCTTTTGTCCAGCATCCGCTGAAGCACCCGTGGATGGGTCTGGATCGCTATCAAAAGGCAGAGGAGCTGCTCAGCATGGCAACCGACGACTTTGATGTGAAAGACTGTTTCAACGTGCTTAAAGAAGTGTCTCAAACGGTCTGTCCCACTGTGATTTCAATGGTTTTCGACGTTACTGAAAGAACTGTCTATTGGTGCTACGACCGCAACTTCGACCAAATTGAAACCAAAAGGTTTTGAAATGTCATACTTGACTTCGTTGAAAGTCGCAGTCGAAGTGCAATAATTAAAACAGTTTTCACGTTGATAATCTATCCATAATGGAAAGATAATGAATAGAATCCATTTTTTTAGAAAGCTGTGCCTTCTTGTCGTATTGGCACTTTTTGTAACAGGTTGCCAGAAGGACAACATCGTCAGCGTTGACATGATTGCCACGTCGGACGATGTGAATGATGACATCTCGGGCACAACCTTCGCTCAGACCATCTATGTGGCTTTCTCTGATCATGGCGATGCCGTTGTGACAGGAACAACCGATGATTTCTCTGTGACGATTAATGGTAATGACGTGACCATCCTCTATGCGGGCGAAGAGCCTATGATGTATGAGCTGAGCGGCACTGCTACCGACGGCTTCTTCAAGCTTTATAGCGGCAGCAAACAGGGCATTACCCTCAATAGGTTGAACCTCACCAACCCCAACGGTGCAGCCATCAACGTGCAAGGTCCGACCTCGGCACCCAACAAGGGCAAGCGAACCTTTATCGTACTCAAAGGAACGAACTCCTTGGCCGACGGCACTTCCTACACCGACACCCCCTCCACCGAGGACGAGAAGGCAGTGCTGTTCAGCGAAGGCCAGCTGGTCTTCAGCGGCAAGGGAAGTTTGGCTGTTGCGGCCTCGGGCAAGAGCGGCATTGTCAGTGATGACTACCTCCACTTCATGGAAGGAACTGTCACAGTGAACACTACCACCTCTGCCACAGTCAGCGGCAGCGAAACGCTGAAACCCGCCTGCCTGAAGGCCAACGACTATATCAAGGTGACAGGCGGCACGCTGAACCTAAGCAGCAGCGGCACCGGTGCCAAGGGCATCAGCTGCGATGGCTATGGCATCTTCCGCGGCGGCATCGTCAATGTGACCGTCACAGGAAGCAACTACGGCTCATCGGGCAGTGGCGGTTTCCCCGGAGGTGGACAAAGCAATTCAGATGGTGTGAGTGCCAAAGGCATCAAATTCGATGGCAACCTGAGCATCACAGGCGGCAGCCTCGTCGTTAAAGCCACTGCGCATGAGGGCATAGAGTCGAAGGGCACGATTACCATCAGCGGCGGCGAGGTTTACAGCTACTCGCAATCTGATGATGCCATCAACTCGGCCGGCGAATTCACCATCAGCGGAGGCTGCGTCTGCGGCCACTCGGCAGGCAACGACGGCCTCGATGCCAACGGCAACTGCTACATCAAAGGCGGTGTGGTGTATGCCATCGGCTCAAGCTCGCCCGAGGTGGCTGTCGATGCCAACACCGAAGGCGGTTACAAGCTCTATGTGGAAAGCGGCACGCTCATCGCCATCGGCGGACTGGAGAGCGGCTCATCGCTGACGCAGAGCTGCTATTCGGCTTCTTCCTGGTCGCAGAACACCTGGTATGCCTTGACCGTTGGCTCCACGGTTTACGCTTTCAAGACGCCTTCGAGCGGTGGCACGCCTTTGGTGGTATCAGGTGCATCCACACCTACGCTTTCGTCGGGTGTTACGGTAAGTGGCGGCACGAGTTATTTTGAAGGTTTGTTATATCAAGACGCTTCTGTCAGCGGCGGTTCGTCAGTCAGCTTGTCATCCTATACTGGTGGCAACGGTGGCGGTGGAGGACCTGGCGGCGGAGGGGGACCTGGTGGTGGCGGACATGGACCGTTTTAGTTTGCAGATGACAGTTTACAGTTGACAGTTTGCAGTTTGTAGTTTGCATTATGAAGTATAGAGTTATGAAGATTAGGATAATCATATTATTGGGACTATTTCTCCCCCTTTGGGCAACGGCTCAAACCAACAATGCCCTTGACCCGGAATTCGGCGGAAGGCTTTCCTTTACGTTAGACAAGAAGATTGTCAATAGGTTGCATGTCTCCCTTGAAGAGGAGGTGCGCTTTGACAACAACTTTGGGGCTTTCGACCGCTTGCAGAGCACCCTCAGCCTCAACTACAAGATACACCCGAACATCAAGATTGGCGCAGGCTACGCCCTCATCAACGGGTACAGCTCCAACGCCAAGACCTTCAAGAACGCACGCCACCGCTTTATGATTGACGTGAAAGGCACGCTGAAGTACGGTAGTTGGAACCTTTCGCTCAAGGAACGGATGCAGCTCACCCATCGTACCGGCGACTACAACGTGTATCAGAATCCCGTCAACGCGCTGATGCTCAAAAGTCGCCTGACGGTGAAATACCTTGGCTTTGGCAAGGTGGAGCCATACGCTTATTTTGAGTTACGAAACTATCTGAACGCTCCCGTCATCAACGCCGCTTACGACGGCATCAACTACGGCACCGTCGACGGTCTTATGCAGGAAGGCGACCCGGGATGGTTCCTTGGGGGCTTCAATGGGGGCTACATCAACCGCTATCGAGGTTCGCTCGGCGTGGACATCAAGCTCAACCGCAACAGCACCCTGAATTTCTACCTCATGGGCGACTACTGCATCGACAAGGAAGTGGACGCCAACGCCGAAGGGACGATACTGAAATCCTACACCAAGGAGACCGGCTTCCGAGGCTGGGTTGGCGCAGAATATGAGTTCGCGTTTTAATGGTTTCGACTACAGCTTTTTTTCCTATTTTTGCAGCCATGAACTGGATTTCGAGCTTTGCCGCATCACCGAGGAGCATTTTGTAATTATGACTTACGACTTATGAAAAGAGTAATCATCATTGGGGCAGGAATTTCTGGCTTGACTGCGGCGGTGTATGCGCGCCGATCGGGTTTTGAGGTAGTGGTGCTGGAGAAGGCAGGGAATCCTGGAGGCGTTTCTACCAGTTGGTGCCGCAAAGGTTACACCTTTGAGGGTGGCGTACATTGGCTCATCGGAGCCAGAAAGGACCTGCCACTGCATGCCGTATGGAAAGAGACAGGAGCCTTGCAAGAAAACAATCCGGTCTATTATAAAGACCCCATTTATACCTTGATGGACGATGCTGGTCAAATGCCCCTGCGAAGGGATTTGAAAGGATTGGAAATCAATTGCTTACGAGATAAATTTGCACTTGCCTTGCTACGTTTCCATCTGGCTTGTTTCCGTCATTTCCATTCTCCCATACAGGACATGCCTGGGCTCAAATCCCGTTATCCCCGTGGATTCCATCCCATGGAATTCGTGCGGATGTTGCCTGCCGTCATC
>CAMZEK010000050.1 GCA_947305795.1 uncultured Bacteroidales bacterium
ACAAGTCGCTTTCCGGATTGTTCATACACTCCGCATAAATGCCGACTTGGGATTGGGTTAATGGTGCGGTTTTCATATTAGATTATTTTTTGTCTTGCCATGCGGTTGTATAAAGCTTTGGGTTAATTGACAACATCAGCCAACCCCAACTCATTCTTCGCCTTTCGTCCAGTTGCTGTAGGGTGGCCATGGTGTCGGTACCAATCAAAAAAGAGTAGCCTGCCGATAGTCTAATATCATCGGAGAAGGCATAACTGGCCTTGATCTCCAAATCGTGACCAAGGGTCTTTGAAGGAATGTATTCCAGATTGGTTGTGATGGCATAATAATGGTACGATAAGTCAACATTCAACTTCTTGATTGGATTGATAGTGCCGCCGACATATAGCGTCTGAAGACCGGGCGTGAAGTTACCGACGAAACTGTCGAGGTAGAAAAAGTCCATCGCTCCATAAAAGTCGTGGTGCGAGCCATAAATGGCATTAAAGCCCCTGATTGTGTCGTGCAGGGCCATTCCTATAGCGCCATGAGGAGGCAACGCAAAAAACTTATCGCCACTCAAATAGTCATAGCCGGCATAGAGGGAATAAATACCTGGGGAGTAGACCGCTTTTGTGCTACCCATGAAAGCTCTGATAGGGACACCATCTTCCTGCTTGCCCATCTGGTAATAGAACGATCCCGTTAGTTTCCATTGTTTGGGCGTAAAAGTCAAATAAGTACCCAACAGCTGCTGGTAATAGGTGTCGGGGTGCTCTATGTCAGTGCTTTGCATACCGACATTCATAAGCAACAAAGACGCACCGAACAACGATTTAGGCGTATCATAGTGATACCAAAGTGTTTGCATCGACTTGTGAGGCTGAATGCCGTCAGAGTAATAGGTGTTGCCCGTATCAGGGTTGTCGGCGTTTTGGTTGTAGGATAAAATAAGGTGTACCTTGTGGCCGTAACCTTCGTAGCCAAACTTCAGCACATCGTGGGTGGGGGCAGTCATTGTCCAATCATCATAGCCCAAGATGCGTTCGTCGTCATAATTCAGAATCTGACGGCCGATTTTGGCAAAAAAGCCGTTTTCCAATTTCACCAATGCCCAGGCTTCGGCAAGACTCAAGCCACCAACAGCCTGACCCCAAACACCCGCTTGTTTTGGCGAAAGCCGCAACTCGAGCCATGAACGCTTATAGTCGAAATCAAGTTGGTATGAGCCTAAGATAAAATTGGCCATACGGTCGTTATCTAGGCTGTCGGCCTTGAAACCGCCAGCACGCAACTCGCCACGGGTCACCAATTGGGCATCCAAACTGAATTGATTGTCGGCTTCTTGCGCTTTCAATCCAAAAGAAAACAGCAAAGCCATAACCATGCAAAAAAACTTTGCAGGTTGGTTGAAATAGTATCTCATAAGATGTTGATTTAATTTATTCTATGTCGAATAGGTCGATGAAGCCCGTCATTTTGAAAACTTCCTTGATTTCGTCGTTCAGGTTCTTCAAAACCACCTTGTTGCCCTTGCTTTTGGCGCTTTTCAGCAAGGCCAAGAGGATGCGCAAGCCGCTGGAGGCGATGTAGTCCAAATGGGCGCAGTCGATGGTGATGTCTTTCCCGCTCAGTTCATGGAGGGGCTGCATGGCTTGTTCCACTTCAAGGGCATGAGCGGTGTCAAGTTCACCTTCGAGGGAAACGAAGTATTTCCCGTCTTTTTCTGTGATGTTGGTGTTCATGGTTATGCTTTTATTGAGAATTCTTAAAAATTAATTTGCAAAAATAGAAAAAAAATGAAAATGTCATCGTTTTTTTGCGACATATCAAGAATACCGCTTTTCCATGCGAAGAATGTTCTTCCCGTCAACCCGCTCATAGTTGATGCTGTCCATCAGGTTGCGCACGAGGAAAACGCCCAAGCCGCCGATGGGACGCTCGTCCACGGTGAGAGTAGTGTCGGCATTGCTTACGCGGGTGGGGTCAAATTCCGCGCCCGAATCGGTGAGGATGAATCGTATTCGGCTCTCGTCGGCCTCAATAGTTATGTTTATATTTCCCTCTGTACCATTCGGATAGGCATAGTCAATCACATTGGTGACGGCTTCCTCGACGGCCAACTTGATTTGGTTGGCAAGCCCGGTTTCCATATTCAAGGCGGCTGTGGCCGACTTCACAAACGCATTGAGTTTCGTGATTTCGCTCACCTTGTTAATCAATGTGAGGGTCTCGCAAAAGATGAGAGGCTTCTCTTGTGGCGTGTAATGGATAGCAAGCAAGGTGAGGTCGTCGCTTTGCTCGGCACCGTCGACAAAAGCGTTCACCCGATTTGTCATTGTCCGAATGAGGTTTTCCGATGTATTGGATTCTTTCCCAATGCAATCCCGCAATCCTTTTTCAACACGCTTCAACCCGAATTGTTCGTGGCTTTCGTTCATTGCTTCGGTCAGGCCGTCGGTGTAAAGGAACAGGCTTTCTCCCGACCGCAACACAGTTTCCTGAATGGTGTAAACCATGTTATCCATCACGCCCAAAGGCAGATGTGGTTTGGCTGGCAATTGCTTGGTTTCCTCACCGATAACGAAGGGCTTGTCGTGGCCGGCATCGCAATAGCGCAAACGACCTGTCGGCAAATCGAGCACACCAATGAACATGGTGACGAACATGTTCTGCTCGTTGCGCTGACAAGCGGTCTCGTTCAATGCCTGCATGATGCGTGCTGGATTACTCTCATGCGCTGATATTGAACGGAATAGCGTGTGCGTCACGGCCATCACCAAGGCGGCGGGGATGCCTTTGCCGCTCACGTCACCTATGCAGAAAAAGAGTTTCTCGTCACGGATGAAATGGTCGTAAAGGTCGCCACCGACCATTTTGGCGGGGTCGAGCGAACCGACTACAAAGCAGTCGTCGCGCAATGCGGTTTCTTCACTTTTGGGCAACATCTCCATCTGGATTTTTCGCGCGATATTCAGCTCACTGTCAATGTGTTCACGCTCCAAGTTAGCTCGTTGCAGTTTGGTGAGGTTCTTGGCGGAACGCTGGATGATGAAAGCGAGAATCAGCAGACCAGCCAAAGTCAATAGCAGGTTCTTCCATCGCATTTTTATCAAAGGCGCAAACACTTCATCGTCGTAATTGATGACGGCGATACTCCAGGGGTTGATGGACTTTGGGGTATAATAATACACCGATCCTTTGGCATGGTCTTCCCAGTCGTCGAAAGAGATCACTGTGATACGCCCCGAAGCGCTTATTGTGTGTTTGGCAGTGCTGTCATTAATCAAAACCATGATTTGATCCACGTCCTTGTGCTTTTTCTCGCCATTAGGACTACAAATCAACCTGCCTTCACCTGACAATAGAAGGTTGTAAGAGGATGGAAACATGTGTCTGGCATTCAGTAACTCACCAATCCATTCCGTGCTTAAGTCAACGCCCACAATGGCAGCCATGTCCCCGTATGCGTCGTAAATGGGGAAAGCATAAGTAATGAGCATCACATCAAGGTCTTCTTCGTCATGATAAGGCTCGCTCCATAAAGAACTACCGTTTTCAGCCGCCAAAATGAAATTCTTGTTTTTGCTATAGTCATGCTCTTCAGATGCAAGTTGATAAGTTTCAATCACCTCGCCGCGACGCAAGGTGTAAGGCTCGAAAAGACGGCCTTTTTCGGGGTAATAGTTGGGAACCATAGCAATGCAGCAACCGGCAAAATTGGGGTTTTGTTCCACGATGCGGCGCGTGACGGCAAACAAAGAATCTGGATAGGGGAGGAACTGCTCGAATTCCCAACTGCGGTTTCGTAGTGCCAGACTCACATCCTCAATCGAATGTCTGACATCTATAGCCTTGATGATTAATTCCATTTCAGCATTGCGCTCCAAGTTGTTGCGGATTTGCTTACGTGCATAGTTTTGCTGGATGCCCGAAATCAGGAGCATGAGTGCCGCCGCCGTGATAAGGATAGCGATGCTGACCCTTTTGCTGGCATTTTGAGACGTATTATTCTTCACCTTGCCCATAATGTGTCACTTTCCGATGCAAAAACGCGAGAAGATGGAACCCAATATCTCGTCCGTCGTAATCTCTCCAGTAATGCTTCCAAGATAATGAATTGCCTCCCGCAAGTTCTGAGAAATCAAGTCAGTAGGAATATTCATCTCAAGTCCTTGTTGAACTGATTGAAGGCTTTCCGAAGCATGAAGCAAGGCCTCATAATGCCGCACGTTGGTAACCAAAGTGGCTTCAGGGGAGGCGAGGGGCTGACTGTGTTTCAGGACGTTGTAAAGGTCATTCAGGCCAAAGCCATGCTTTGCCGAGAGGCAGATGACCATGATGTCGTCGTTGTCCAAATCCTGGCGAAGTTGTCCCAACAAAGCCTCACCTTGATCAGCTAAAGTGTCCACCTTATTAATACATAGGATGAGTTGCTGTTGCCCAAAATCGACTTTGGAAACGATTTCATTGGCCGAGGAAACCATTGATTCATAACCGTTTGTGACATCCAACATGCCGATGACGATGGTCGCCTCAGCGATTTTGCGATACGAGCGTTCGATGCCGATTTTCTCAATGGTTTCCTCGGTCTGGCGTAGTCCTGCCGTATCGATGAAGCGAAACAGTATTCCGTTGATATTCAGCGTTTCCTCGATAGTGTCACGAGTGGTGCCGGCAATGTCGCTTACAATGGCGCGGTCTTCACCCAAAAGGGCGTTCAACAGGGTGCTTTTGCCTGTATTCGTCTGTCCAACAATGGCCACGGGGATGCCGTTCTTGATAGCGTTACCCAAGCGGAACGAGTCTTTTAACCGATTGACGTGCTCCAAAGTTTCTTGCAACAAAGCCTTTAGTTGACCACGGTCGGCGAACTCGACATCCTCCTCACTGAAGTCCAATTCAAGTTCCATTAACGAAGTCATTTCCAATAATTTGGAGCGCATCACTTGAAGTTCTTTTGAAAATCCGCCTTTCAGTTGGTTGATGGCCACACGGTGGGCGGCTTCGCTCTCAGAACTAATCAAATCGGCGATGGCTTCAGCTTGGGCGAGGTCGAATTTCCGATTGACGAAAGCCCGCCGGGTGAATTCGCCTGCCTCGGCCATGCGGCAACCATGGGCAATGAGGACTTGCAGCAGCTTCTGCTGGATGTACACCGAGCCATGCACGCTGATTTCGGCGGAGTCTTCTCCCGTGAAAGAGTGGGGGGCTTTGAAAAACGTCACCAGTACCTCGTCAAGCATGATGCCATTGTCCACAATATGACCGTGATATGCCTTGTGCGAGACGATTTTTTCAATGTCCAAAGATGCCTTCAGCTTGCCACTCGGCTGGAACACTCCGGCAACGATAGGGACAGCCTTAAGCCCTGATATTCTGACTATTGCAATGGCACCCATGCCGTTTGGCGTGGCAACGGCGCAGATGGTGTCACTATTTAGGATATTGGTTTGCATTGAATGACATTCAATGGCTTGAATTTAACATAATGTCAGAACGGCAAGTCGTCCGTGCTGTCGTCGCCCGCTGGCGGATAGAAGTCTGTAGCAGGAGCGGCCATGGGCGGTGTCTGGTGCATGGGCTGAGGCGCCGGTTGTGCCGGGGCTTGAGTAGGGACTTGTGCAGGTGTGCCCACAGGATCAAAACGCCACACACGCACATCGGTATACCATTTCCCATTAAACTCGCGCGACGAAATCTCAATCTGAGCCTTAATGCTTTGTCCTGGCGCAAATTTCTGGATCTCGTCAATTTGGTTCGTCCAGCAGGTCAAACAAACCGTGCGTGGATATTGTTCCTCGGTTTCAATAATCAAGTCCTGCTTGCGCCACGGGCCACGGGCGCTGGTGCCTTCAGTCAGGTTGCCGAGCCTGACGACTTTTCCTGTAATTTCCATAATATCTGTAATTTAAAATTCAAAATCCAAGATTCAATGTCCCAAAGGATGGGGTTGCAAAGGTAATCATCATTTCGGTTTTTACAAACAATTTTGTCCAAATTTCTTCGTTTTCAGAAAAGCCACTTTTGCGAAATAATCAATATTATGTTAAATTGTAATTATCGGACAAAGAAAAAGCCCCGCTTTCGCGAGGCTTTAACCATTATCCTATTCAAAACAAAATCTCTTATTCAGCATCCAAAGCCTTGGCTTCTTCGTTCATCTTGAGCTGCACATACATCGACTTCAATACCTGCTTGACTTCAGGTGTGGGCTGAGCTTCGTAGGCTTGTTTCACATAAGGCAGACCCGTGCGGACAAGTTCCTCAGCTTCTTCAACTAAAGCGTTGTACTCCTCCACCTTCTCCAAAGGCAGGTCGTTGGCCTGTGTCTTCAGTTTGTTCGACAGCGTGATGTACATGGCGCCGAGGTTGTAGACAGCATCATAGTAGTTCGGGTTCACTTTGATGGCTTCTTCATAATAATGGATAGCTTTTTCGCTGTCATAGACATCATTGTTCTCATCGCCGTAAATCGTGCCAAGGATAAACAGAATCGAAGCGTTGTTCGGGTCAAGCTGGTTGAGTTCAATGAGGTCACTGATGGCTTCCTCGCCCTTGCCTTGCTTCAGGTAGACGTTCACTTTTTCGATAATCATGGCAGCGTCGCCAGGATATTTCTCAAGGCCAGTGTTAATCATCTCGAAAGCCTTTTCCTCGTTGCCTAAGCCGTGATAAGAAGCAGCCAAGTGCTTGTAGATGTCCACGTCATCGACTCCATTATTCTTCAGCTCGGTGAAGTACTCCAAAGCCGTGGCGTAGTCCTCGCTTCTCAAGGCTGAAATGGCGGCCAGGTTCAGCATGTCATTGGCGTCACTACCGCCAAGTTGCTTGGCGATGTCGTATGCCTTCTTAAACATCGGGGCAGCTTCGGCATAGTTGCCCGCGTTGTAATCGTCGGCACCTTTGGTGTAGTAAGTGTTCATGACGACACCCACGCGTTGGTAGACTTCCTGCTTGATTTGTGAATCCTTAAGGAAATCGGGGTTCTCCATGCACTTCATCAGCGACTCGTACACCTTTTCAAGAGCATCGGGAGCCAGATTCCTGACGGATTCGTCGGGTGATTGGAGAATGTTCTGGTAGATGGAGGCACGGTACAACCAAGCCGTGGACTGGTCGTTGGGTTTCATACCCAAGAATTGTTCGTGGTTGATGCACTTTTCAATGGACACCATGGCCTTGTCGTATTGGCCGTTCTTGTTGTACATGAAGGCATCAGTTCTGTCTTTCTTCTGGGCCATCATCACGTTGGCGGTGAGCACAATGGCCAGCAAAATCATTACTTTTTTCATTTTTTCAATTATTTAAAGTTTGACAATTTCGTTTGTTTGACTTTCTCTATACAATTATTGTTCCAAAGTGGGAGGCTATTCTCATTAGTTATTCCCTTCTTCTGTTTCCGTCGGCCCTTCGACAAGCTCAACGGCTTCAGTTGATTCGGAGGTCGGCGTTTCGACTCCTTCGACAAGCTCAGAAACCGGCTCAAAGGTCTCAGTATCTTCAGGTTCATCTTCATGCTCGACTTTGGTGACAGCGGCAATCTCGTCCGTGCCGCGCAAGTCAATAAGCTTTACACCCTGTGTGGCACGACCCATCACGCGCAACTTGCTGACCGCCATACGGATAACTATACCCGACTTGTTGATAATCATCAGGTCTTCGTCATCAGTCACGCCCTTGATGGCAATGAGGTCACCGGTCTTTTCAGTGATGTTCAAGGTCTTGACGCCTTTCGCGCCACGGTTGGTGATGCGATAGTCGTCGATGTCGGAGCGCTTGCCGAAGCCCTTTTCCGAAACCACGAGTACGGTCTGTTCGGGGCTGTTGATGCACACCATGCCAACCACTTCGTCGTTTTCGGAGCCTAAAGTGATGGCTTTCACGCCAGTAGCGGTACGACCCATCGGGCGGACGGTCTGCTCGTTGAAGCGGACGGCCTTGCCTGAGCGCACGGCCATCAAAACCTCGTCGTTGCCCGAAGTCAGGCAGGCTTCGAGTAGTTCGTCGTCCTCGCGGATGTTGACCGCGATGATGCCGTTCTGGCGCACGTTCTTGTAGGCAGCCAAGTTGGTCTTCTTGATGATACCCTTCTTGGTGCAAAGGATGATGTAGTTGTTCTCAAGGTATTCCTCATCGCTCATGCTCTTCACGTTGAGGTAGGCCATCACCTTGTTGTCCTTGTCGATCGGAATCAGGTTCTGGATGGCGCGACCCTTACTGTTCTTACCCTCTTCGGGAATCTCGAAGGCCCTGAGTTTGTAGCACTTACCCTGTTCTGTGAAGAAGAGCAAATGGTTGTGGTTGGTGGCCGTGAAGATGTGTTCGATGAAGTCGGTGTCGCGGGTGGCGGAGCCTTTCGAGCCCTTGCCTCCCCTACTCTGCACACGGTATTCGCTCAGTGGAGTACGTTTGATGTAACCGAGGTGCGAGATTGTGATGACAACGGCATCGTCGGCGATGATGTCTTCCATGCGGAACTCACCGGCGGCGGGCACAATCTGCGTGCGGCGTGCGTCACCGTATTTCTCCTTGATGACGAGCAGTTCGTCCTTGATAATCTGGAACTGCAATTCCTCATTTTGTAGAATATCGTAGAAATACTTGATGCGTTCGTGGATTTCCTCCAACTCGTCCATGATTTTCTTAATCTCAAGACCGGCCAACTGACCGAGGCGGTAGGCCACGATAGCGCTGGCTTGCGGGTCGTCGAAACCGAACTTGTCCATGATGGCTTGCTTGGCCTCAGGTGTGCCGCCTTTACAAGCGCGAATGGTGGCGATGATTTCGTCCACGATGTCGATGGCACGGGCCAGACCTTCCAAGATATGGGCGCGGTCTTCGGCCTTCTTCAGTTCGAAGCGGGTGCGGCGCAAGATGATTTCATGGCGGTGCGCCACGAAATGCTCAATCAACTGCTTGAGGTTCAGTGTATAAGGCCTTCCGTTCACCAAAGCCACATTGTTCACGTTGAACGAGCTTTGTAGCGGGGTCATCAGGAAGAGCTTGTTCAGCACCACATCGGGGTTGGCGTCGCGTTTCAGTTCATACACCACACGGATGCCCTTGCGGTCGCTCTCGTCGCGGATGTCGGCGAGACCTTCCAGTTTCTTCTCACTGACCAGGTCGGCGGTTTTCTTGATCATCTCGGCCTTGTTGACCTGATAAGGTATTGAGGTGGCGATGATGCGCTCGTGGCCGTTGTGTTCCTCAAAATGGGTCTCGCCGCGAAGGACGATGCGTCCCCTACCCGTCTCAAACGCCTCACGCACACCCTCATAGCCGTAAATCACGCCGGCAGTCGGGAAATCGGGGGCCTTGATGTATTGCATCAATCCCTGCGTGTCGATGTCACGATTGTCGATGTAGGCAATGATGCCGTCGATGCACTCGCTGAGGTTGTGCGGTGCCATATTGGTGGCCATACCGACCGCGATGCCGTTGGTACCATTCACTAATAAGGTGGGAATCTGCGTCGGCAGCACGGTAGGCTCTTGCAGCGAGTCATCGAAATTGTTCTGGAAATCAACGGTATCCTTGTCAAGGTCGTCAAGCATCTCCTCAGAAATCTTTTGGAGGCGCGCTTCGGTATAACGCATGGCGGCAGGGCTGTCACCGTCGACGGAGCCGAAGTTGCCTTGCCCATCGACCAACGGATAACGCAGCGACCAGCTTTGGGCCATACGCACCATGGCGTCGTAAACAGAGGAATCGCCATGCGGGTGATACTTACCGAGCACCTCACCGACGATACGGGCCGACTTCTTGTAGCCGCTCCTCGACGAGACGCCGAGTTCCTTCATGCCATACAACACGCGACGGTGCACGGGTTTCAGACCGTCGCGCACGTCAGGCAAGGCACGCGAAATGATGACCGACATCGAATAGTCGATGTAAGCCGTTTTCATTTGGTTCTCAAGATTGACCTTGATGATCTTTTCTCCCGAGTTCTCCGGAATGTTTTCTCCTTGATTCTCAGGGGTAATGTTATTATTTTCGTCCATTTTTGGGTTCTATTTTTCGCTTTTCTAATAAGGGTGCAAAGATAGGGATTTTTCCGATATGTTCGGCAAAACGGTCGAAAATTGTTCATTTTTGAAGTTATTGCCAAATTAAGTGGCGCGGCGTGGTTTTTGTTCGTACCTTTGCACTCCGTTTTAGTAAAGGCAAAAGAAAAAGAAAGTTTTACATTTGTTATTGAATATCAACAAAATAGCATTTTATGGACGCAAAATTCTCGCCAAGAGTTCGTGACATTTTGTCACTCAGTCATGAGGAAGCGAAACGTCTTGGCAACGCATACGTGGGTTTGGAGCATTTGTTTTTGGGCATGTTGAAGGAAGGCGGCAGCATTTCCATCAAACTGTTGGAGAACCTCAACCTTAACATGGAGGTCTTCACGAAGAAATTGGAGGCCTCGGTCAGGACGGCCAACCCCTTCCCTAACAACAGTTTAGCCCTACCGCTCACCAAACAGGCTGAGCGCGTGTTGAAGTTCACTTATATCATCGCCAAGGAATTCCGCTCGGAAATCGTCCGCTCCGAACACTTGATGCTGGCCATTCTGCACGAAAAGAACAATATCATCTCCCAAAACCTTGAGTTTGAAGGTATTAATTATGACAATTTCAAGGAGGAGCTGATTCGTTACAATGCCTCGACGGGCAAAGACAACCCCGTGCAGCAAGAAGAGGCACCGTCGCCGCGAAACGTGTATGAAGACGATGACGAGGAGCTTGACGACCTCTTGAACGAGATCAAACCACAGCAGGAAAAACCCAAGAAAACCAGCAACATAAAGAGCAAAACGCCCGTGTTGGACAACTTTGGTCGTGACCTCACCAAAGCCGCCGAGGAAAACCGCCTCGACCCCATTGTGGGCCGCGAGCGCGAGCTGGAACGTATCGCCCAAATCTTGAGCCGACGCAAAAAGAACAACCCGATTCTGATTGGCGAGCCTGGTGTGGGCAAGTCGGCCATCGCTGAAGGCCTAGCTATCCGCATCGTGCAACACCGCGTGCCGCGCACCTTATTTAATAAGCGTGTCGTCATGCTCGACCTCGGCTCCGTGGTGGCTGGCACGAAATACCGCGGCCAGTTTGAGGAGCGCATCAAGGCCATACTTAACGAGCTGATTGCCAACCGCGACATCATCCTTTTCGTCGACGAAATCCACACCTTGGTCGGAGCGGGCAACGCCAACGGTTCGTTGGATGCCAGCAACATGTTCAAGCCAGCCTTGGCGCGTGGCGAGTTGCAATGCATCGGCTCCACCACTTTGGACGAATACCGCCAATACATCGAGAAAGACGGGGCCTTGGAGCGCCGTTTCCAAAAGATCCTCGTCGAGCCGACTACGCCCGAGGAAACCGTTGAGATTCTGAACAATATCAAGCCGAGATACGAAGACCACCACTTGGTCAGCTACACGCCCGAGGCCATTGAAGCCTGCGTGAAGCTCACCGACCGCTACCTCACCGACCGCCACCTGCCCGACAAGGCCATCGACGCCTTGGACGAGGCCGGAGCGCGCGTCCACATCAAGAACATCGACGTGCCTACCGAGATCACTGAATTGGAAAAACGTCTTGAAGAGGTGCGCAAGGACAAGAAAGCCGCCGTCACGGAGCAGAAGTTTGAGGAAGCGGGCATGTACCGTTCCGAGGAAGTGAGGCTCTTGGATCGTTTGGAAAAGGCTAAAAAGGAATGGGAAGACAACGCCGTTTCGCACCGCCAAACCGTTACAGAACAGAATGTTGCGGAGGTCGTGGCCATGATGACCGGTGTGCCCGTGCAGCGCATCGCCAAGAACGAGGGCGACCGCCTGATGAGCATGGAAAGCGAGCTGGCTGGCACCGTCATCGGACAAGACGAAGCTATCAAGAAGGTGACCAAGGCCATCCGCCGCAACCGTGCCGGACTGAAAGACCCGAACAAGCCCATCGGCTCGTTCATCTTCCTCGGCCCGACGGGTGTCGGAAAGACCTATTTGGCCAAAGTGCTGGCGAAATATCTCTTTGATTCTGAGGACGCTTTGATTCGTATCGACATGAGCGAATACATGGAGAAGTTCGCCGTTTCGCGCCTCGTCGGTGCGCCTCCTGGATACGTCGGCTACGAAGAAGGCGGCCAACTCACCGAAAAAGTGCGCCGTAAGCCCTACTCCATCATCCTCTTGGACGAAATCGAGAAGGCTCATCCCGACGTGTTCAACCTACTCCTGCAGGTGCTTGACGACGGCCTGCTGACTGACAGCTTGGGCCGCAAGGTCGACTTCAAGAACACCATCATCATCATGACCTCCAACATCGGATCGCGGCAGTTGAAGGATTTCGGCCAGGGGGTCGGTTTCGGCACACAGGCCAAACTCAACGCCAAGAACGCCTATTCGCAGAGCGTCATCGAGAACGCCCTGAAACGCACTTTCGCACCCGAGTTCCTCAACCGCGTTGACGACGTGGTGATGTTCAACTCGTTGGAAAAGAATGACATCCACAAGATTATCGACATCGAGATGCGTCATGTGGTGAAGCGTGTCGAAGAGATGGGCTACAAGATTGAACTGACCGAAAAAGCCAAGGATTTTATTGCCGAAAAGGGCTGGGACGAGCAATACGGCGCCCGTCCGCTGAAGCGCGCCATCCAAAAGTATGTGGAAGACGTATTGGCCGACAAAATCATCGCCACATCGATGCACATCGGCGACCTGATTTCCATCGACCTCGACGAAAAAGGCGAGGAAACCGTGGTCAACGTGATTCCAAAAGGCACCAAAGTTATTGAAGAAGTCCTTGTTTGACAATGGATTACAACTTTAAGAAACATATCGAAAGTCCGATTTTCAAGGTCATCGCCTACGCCAGCATGGAGTTGGGCTACAAGAGCTATGTCATCGGTGGCTACGTGCGCGACATCCTCTTGCGCCGTCCCTCGAACGACATCGACGTGGTGACGGTGGGCAGCGGCATCGCCTTGGCGAAGAAGGTCGCCTCTCACCTGCCCGGCCACAAGGAAGCCAAATATTACGGCGCTTTCGGCACGGCCATGATCCGTTACAACGGCATGGAAGTGGAGTTCGTGGGTGCGCGCAAGGAATCCTACGACCGCAACAGCCGCAAGCCCGTGGTGGAGGACGGCACTCTGCAGGACGACCTCAACCGCCGCGATTTCACCATCAACGCGATGGCCATCAGCCTCAACAAGGAGGATTTCGGCACCTTCATCGACCCCTTCAACGGCATGGCCGACATGGAAGACCTTACCCTGCGCACCCCGCTCGACCCCGACATCACCTACAGCGACGACCCGCTCCGCATGATGCGCGCCATACGTTTCGCCTCGCAACTGCACTTTTACATCGAGCCTGAGTCGTTTGCGTCCATCAAGCGCAATGCTGAGCGTATCAAGATAGTGTCGATGGAGCGTGTCACCGAGGAACTGAACAAAATCATTCTCTCGCCCAAGCCGTCCATCGGCTTCAAGCTGCTCGACGAAAGCGGACTTTTGAAGCTGATTTTTCCCCAGCTTTCACTTCTCAAAGGAGTTGAGATAATACAAGGTAAAGGACACAAGGACAATTTCTTACACACTCTTCAAGTCCTCGACCAAGTGGCCGAAAAGAGCGACGACCTTTGGCTCCGTTGGGCGGCCTTGTTGCACGACATCGCCAAGCCCCAAACCAAGCGTTGGGAGGACGGCACCGGCTGGACGTTCCACGGGCACGAGTTCAGAGGCTCCAAGATGGTGCCGAAGATTTTCGCCGCCATGAAACTGCCTTTGAACGAAAAGATGAAATATGTGCAAAAGCTTGTCCTGCTGCATCTTAGACCTATCGTCCTGGCTGAAGACGAGGTGACCGACTCCGCCGTGCGCCGACTCCTTTTCGACGCTGGTGACGACATCGACGACCTCATGTTGCTCTGTCACGCCGACATCACCTCAAAGAACGAGGAGAAAATCAAGAAATACCATCGCAATTTCGAGATTGTGCAGGAAAAACTGAAGGAAATCGAAGCCAAGGACCACCTGCGCAACTGGCAGCCCCCCATCGACGGCATCGCCATCATGGAAACCTTTGGCCTTCCCGAGAGCCGTGAAGTCGGCATCATCAAGAATGCCATCCGCGAGGCCGTCTTGGACGGTATCATCGGCAACAACTTCACCGAGGCATACGCCTTTATGAAAGAAGAAGGCAAAAAATTGAATCTCAGCGTGGTAAAGGAGATAGAGGAGCCAATTATTGTTGCTAACAATGGACCAGTACCAAACAAATTATAAATGCGGAATGAAGAATAATGAATGCGGAATGAAGAATGCGGAATGCAGAATGGCGCAAGGCGATACTGGGCTTCGTCCCCATTCTGCATTCCGAATTAACTCCGTTGAATGCTTCGCATTTCCGAATTCAGCATTAAAAAAGACCCTCATAGTCATCGCTGGCCCTACCGCCTCAGGCAAGACCGCTTTTGCCATCCAATTAGCCAAGGCTTTGGACACCGTTATCCTCTCCGCCGACAGCCGTCAGTTTTACAAGGAGATGAGCATCGGCACGGCAGCACCCACCGAAAAGGAACTAAGCCAAGTCCAACATTACTTCGTGCACCACATCAGCATCGAGGACAAATACGATGTCGCCGACTACGAACGTGATGTATTACAGCTTTTGGATGAGCTTTTCAAGACCCACGATGCCGTCATCATGACGGGTGGCTCAGGGCTCTTCATCGATGCTGTCTGCAATGGAATAGACGAAATGCCTAACGTACAACCTGAAGTCAGGAAAAAGGTAGAAAAGCTCTATGATGCCGGTGGCCTAAAAGCCTTACAAGACGAAGTGCAGCACCTCGACCCCGAGTATTTCGCCATCGTCGACCAACAGAATCCGAGACGATTGCAACGTGCCTTGGAAGTCTGCTACCAAACAGGACAACCTTTCTCTTCTTTCCGTAAAGGCAACGCTATAAAACGAGACTTCGATATCAAGAAATATGCCCTTTTGTGGGACCGTCAAGAACTCATTGAGCGCATTGACAAACGGGTGGATTTGATGATGGAACAAGGCTTGTTGGAAGAAGCAAAATCACTTTATCCAATGCGTGAATTGAATGCACTTAATACGGTGGGTTACAAGGAATTGTTTGCATACTTTAATAAACAATGCACCCTTGAAGAAGCCGTGGAGCAAATCAAGATTCACACACGGCAATACGCCAAGCGACAGATGACTTGGATAAGGAAGGACAATGGTTACCAATGGATCACGGCTGAGGAAATGGCACATTTTATTTGTCATTTAGAAAGTAACGTTCATCAATAGGAGCCCCATTTTCCTCAATAAACGCGCGATACTCGTCAGCAAAGGTAGTAGCACCATGGTGTTCCTTTTGTCTCATGATGTAGCGCACAATCTTATCTTTGTCGCGCAGGCTATAGCTAAAGCCAGCGTATTCGTGTCCCCAGCCCTGAAAGTCAGGAAAGTTAGGGTTTCCCTTCATCCATTTGCTACTACTGCTTTTCACCCGCTGTACAAACGAAGCCAAAGACAAGTCTGACGGAAGCGACACGAAAATGTGGATATGATCTGGCATGCCTCCTATGCGATAGGTTTGGCAACGTAAGTTCTTCGTGATACCGTAGATATAGGCATATAGTTCCCGCTCATGTTCGAAGGGAATGGTGTGTTCGCTGCGGTAGGTACGGAACACGATGTGATAATATGATGTGGTATAGCTCATGACTATTGAACGCAGATAATGCATTTCTATTGTGCAATAGCCCGTGTCGAAGACACGACATCCTATTTACCCCACACGGCACCGTGTGGGGCTGACACACTAGTCATGATGACCTGCGTGCTGAAGGCACGCCGCTCATGCATCCGTAGCGTGCATCCTGCACGCTCACCAGAGTCCACAGGCTGGTCTACCCAACACGCTACCTGCGTGCTGAAGGCACGCCACTATCATGCATCCGTAGCGTGCCTCCAGCACGCTCTCCAGAGTCCACAGTCTGGTCTGCCCGACACGGCACCGTGTAGGGCCGACACGCTACCTGCGTGCTGGAAGCACGCCACTCTCATGCATCTGTAGCGTGCCTCC
>CAMZEK010000051.1 GCA_947305795.1 uncultured Bacteroidales bacterium
TGGATCATCAAATCAAGCCTGCAATTGGCAGATGCCTTGGAAGTCATCCAAGAAAACGATTCCGCCTTGTTTTATCTCAACTGCGTGATGCCGTTGATAGACACCATTTCAGGCGATGTGGAGGATTATATCAGCGCCCAATTCCTGTTGTCGTGTCTGTATTACGACAAGGGAGAAATCGATTCTTGTGTGATGGTGCAGAAACAGATCATCGACTTCAAGGCACGGCGCGGCATGGACACCAAAAACGATTCGGTAGGCGTTGGAATCAACCTGTTTTTCGCCAATTTCCATGTAGCGGCGAAACCTTATCTGCTGAAGGTGATGGAGGCCGATTTCGATGATGTGAAACGCGGAGCCGTCATGTCGCTCTTGGGGCAGATTTACGAAGAGGAAAACCAACCCGACAGTGCGGCAATGTTCCATGTTTTCAGCCCAACCTACGTGCAAGCCGAATCGGAGCGGGTGAGCGACGGGATGTTGGCCGTGAAACAATACGAGCAGTTCAAAGCGGAACGCGATGCACGATTGCAGGCTTTGCGGGAGCAAAAGGCCTTGCGGAAACGGATGGCCACCTTGCTTTGGAGCGGCTTGGTTTTGATGGTGTTGGCCATCGTTGTTGTGGCAATCGTCAAGCGAAGAAGAAGGCGCAATGCTTCTTTCGAGGCGGGTTGGGCGCAGTTTGAGCAGTCGGACATTTTCGTGCGCATCCGTGAGCGGTTGGCCGCCGACGCCCCCAAGATTTCCTCGAAGAATGTGGAGGACTTTTCCCATTTGGCCTTGAGCCAAGCCGACTTTGCGGCCTTGAAGGATGCTGTGGACGCGGCGTTTGGCGGTTTCGCCACCCGTTTGGCGGCACGCTACCCCGACCTCAGCCCCGCCGACATCAACGCCTGCTGCCTTGCCCTGACGGGCTTAAGCCATGCTGAGATGGCCGTGCTGCAAGGCGTGAAATACAACTCGTTCACCAACCGCATCACGAAAATCAAGAAAACCCTCGGCACTGAAGAGAGCCTTTCGGCTTGCCTGAAAAACATGCTGAAAGAGGGCTAATGGGTTGCGAAAAGTGGTTTTTTTTCGAGATTTCGCAAGGGTTGAAGAGTTAAAAACGCACCAAATACGCGGGCATCGTCCAAAACGAAGTGGAAATGGATCAATTGTTTGAATGATTGACGAAAGGTTTTCCTTTCTCTTTTTTGTCAAAAACGCCCAATTTTCGGGAAAAGTGTCTTTTGTGCGGCAAAAACGCGCAAAATGTGTGTGAAATGTGTGTGTGATTTTTGCAAATGGCGTTGTTTTTTGCTATAATTTTGGGCGCAAATATCAAATCCTAACACTTATGAAAAAAGTAAGACTTTACCCCCTACTTGCGCTCCTGTTATTGGAAACGGCATCTGCATTTGCCCAAGTCACTATGGGGTGCGACTTTTGGGTGACACTGTTGCCCAATAGCAGAGAAGGCGAAATCCCAGAGCCTGCCCTGTGGATTAGTGCGAACGAGTCCACTACGGGAAGCCTGACAAACCCCAACACGGGCTGGCAGGAAGACTTTTCGGTGGAGGCCGGATGTAGCGTCTACATTCCCATTCCATTAGAACAGGCTTTTGAGATGCACCTTTCGGATACGACGCTCAACATCGGCCTTCATGTGACTGCCAAACAGCCTGTTTCCGTAGTCGTGGCCAATTACGAAGGGGCCTGTTTCGATACATCCAAAGCCTTGCCAACCAACACACTGGGCAGCGAATATTTGGTGCAGACCTACGAGAATTTTGGAACGTATGATTTTGTGCGCTCGGTTTTGTCCGTCGTTGCCACCGAGGACAACACCACCGTGGATTTTCAGTTGAGTTGCGAAACGATGAACCACCATCAGGCCAACCAGCCTCTTTCGGTGACCTTAAATGCAGGGCAGGTCTATCAGTTGCAATCGGAGCATTTGTGCAATTTTTCAGGAACGCGCGTGACCTCCCGCGACGGAAAACCCATCGCCGTGTTTGCCGGCAACCAAGGTTTGGGCGTACCTTATTTCAACACGCCCTACATCGACCATGCTGAAGAAGTGATGCTGCCTGCATCTACTTTGGGCCGCCATTTTGTGGTGACGCAATCCCTTCGCCGCCCTGTTGATTATGTGCGCGTTACGGCCATGAAAGACCATTGCGAGGTGAGCAGGGACGGCACTTTGGTGCGTACCCTCAACGCAGGGCAGTCCTTCATTTTTGAACTTACCGACGACTATCCCGCCATCTATCTCGAAACCTCTGAACCCGCTATCGTCTGCAAGTTCTTTTATGGCCACGACGATATTCCAGGTGCTATAGGCGACCCCGCCATGGCCACCATACTCCCGATGGAGCAGCAAACAAATCGCGCCCTGTTTTGCGCCCACAATACCCTCATTTCAAAATGGCATTATCTCAACATAGTGACCGAAACCGCTTCAGTATCAGGGATGCAACTTGATGGCGAGCCTATTGACGACCTTTTTGAAGTGGTGGCAAGTAAGCCCGAATATGCCTACGCGAGATTCCAGATTGCCGACACAACACACATCTTGGAGAACACGGAAGGCGGCTTTGTGGCCCATGTTTATGGCATGGGTGGTGCCGAAGCCTATTCCTATTTCCTTGACGCGGCGATGCTTACAACCGCGCTGACGGTGAACGACACAAGCGAATGGCTTCACCCCGATGGCTTCTATTTTGACCTGAATGAACCTTTGAACCTCGATTTACACTTGAATTATGAGATGACCGAGGCTCATTGGACATACGGCGATGGCATGACGGAAATACTCACCGACACGGAGGCTTGGCATACCTATTCCACACAAGGCAACTATCCCGTCACTTGCGAGGTGTTCAGAACCGACGCACAAGGGCGGCAGGTCTTGGCTGGTTATGTGAGCACCACCATCCATGCGGGCTATGAAGGTGTGGAAAGCCATGACGATACCAAAGGATGTAACCTATTTCCCAATCCAGCCAACTCGATAGTGACCATCGAAGGCCAAGGCATCATTTCTGTCCGGCTGACGAACTGCATTGGGCAAGTGGTCATGGAAAAAGCTTGTGATTCCGTTGACAGTATGGCTCTTGATTTGACGGAATTACCGACAGGCATTTATATGGTAGAAACTATTTCATTGAGTAAACGCACTATAAAACAATTAGTTATAAGTAAAAAGTAGTAGCCCGTCCTGAAGGGACGATACTTACTTAACCCGTGACAAGCACAGCGCAGTCGCGGGCCTCCAAAACCTAAAACACCATGAAGAAACTAATCACCATCCTCCTCGCCTTGTGCGCAACATCCGCGCAAGCGCAACTCATCGTCACCTCGGCTGACTCCATCCATCAATGCACCCCCGAATGGTTGGTGCGTAACGTGCTGCTCGAAAGCGGTGTAACGGTCTCCAATGTCCGCTTCAACGGCTCGTCTGACATCATCAACTGCAACAGCATCGGCTACTTCGAAACAGGCAACAGCCCGACCAACTTGGGTATCGAGGCGGGGCTTATCCTTGCCACAGGTGGCGTTTCGGTGGCGGTCGGGCCGAATGATCGCGATGACAAAATCGTGCGAACCACTTGTGGACAATACATCGACGAAACCCTCGAAGCCATTTCTTATGCTCCAGATTCGGTATTCGACATGGCCGTGCTTGAGTTCGACTTCGTGCCTTGGGACAAAGAGGTTTCGTTCAACTATGTGTTTGCCTCAGAGGAGTATTTAGAGTGGGTCGGCTCATACTACAACGACGTTTTTGGCTTTTTCGTAACGGGCATCAACCCTGATGGCGGCTACTACGACAACCAGAACATGGCCCTAATCCCAGGCACCGACGAGACGGTGAGCATCAACAGCGTCTATACCCAGCACAATGCGGAGTATTTCGTGAACAATGCTGGCGGACAAACCATTCAGTTTGACGGTTTTACGACGGTGTTGACCGTAAGTTTCAAGGTGAATCCCTTCTCGGAATACCACATCAAAATGGGCATTTGCGACGTGGGCGACCCCGACTGGGATTCGGGAGTTTTCCTTGAGGCACACAGTTTCATGTCAAATTTCACCTATGACATGACCATCAACAAGACACCTTATCAGGAAATCCCTGAAAACCAATATTTTTGCACCAACCACAGCATCGACTTCAGTACCGTTACCGAATGGAATTACGACGATGTGGTTTGGTATTTTGGCGACGGCACTTCGGCTCATGGCGCAAATGCCTTGCATACCTACGCTGAAGATGGCGTTTACGAGGTCATGAATGTGCTGCGCAATCCCCATCGTGCTTTGGATTCCCTCTTCCTGACCACCACCATCGAAACGAGGTCGTTTTCCTCGTCGGAGGAGATTGCCATTTGCCAAAGCGAGCCTTACTTCTGGCACGGGCAACTTTTGGAGCAAACGGGGGTTTACATCGACACCATGCCGTCCGTTTCGGGTTGCGACAGCATCGTCACGTTGCATCTTTTTGTCTATGAAGATTATACAACAGAAATCGATGAAACACAATGTGAAAAGTACGATTGGAACGGCCAGACCTATATGGAGTCTGGGGTTTACGAATACCATGGACAGAGCATCTATGGCTGCGACAGTTTGGCCATTTTGAACCTTACCATCAAACACAATTATGTTTCAGCCTTGCAAGGTCCTGAATGTGTGGTCACGGATGGCACCTATCGCTATGCCATTCCCGACTCCCTGACCATCGCGCCCGGCACCTTGACTTGGACGTGCAGCCATCCCCAATGGCACATCACGCCTTCTAACGACGGCTTCCACTGCGACCTTTGTGCAACCAACCCTGGGCAAGGCATCCTGACCGCCCGTACAGGCGTGGAATGTGACTCCGTTTTCAGCATTACGGTCAATGCGACAGGATATGATGTGGAAGAAAACAAAACGACCGAAATACAACTTTTCCCCAATCCTGCCCATTCGCAAGTGAGCATTGGGGGCACACAAATCAACCAAATCCGGGTGATAAACAGCCTTGGGCAGGTGGTTTTGGAGCTTGTTTGTGAATCGAGAAGCCTCGTTGTTTTAGAAATCGGTTCGTTGCCAAAAGGCGTTTATTCGGTTGAAATCGTCACGGAAAGGGAAAGGGTGGTCAAACGGTTATTGTTGCCGTAGTAGGAGCATTAATCATAATATATTGATTATCAATAAAAACACATTCACAACTAATAAAACCAATAGAACAATGAGAACAATGAGAACAATGAGAATTTTAGCCTTGCTTGCGGTGATAATGATGTTGGGAGGGGTGCGAATGCAAGCCCAAGTGAACGAACCAGAGGAAATCCTTCCATCGCCCACACTTATTGTCTATCACATGACTCAATGGAACGACAACCAAATCATCCTCAACGCTGTGGAAACCGGCGTCGGACTCTACGCGGTAATCATCGACGAGGACGGCAACATCATCGATCAAGAATTGTGGCACAGCTACACAAACACCTGTTATTTCCTCACCGAAAGCAAGTTCTTCAGGATGAGCGACGGCGGCCTTTGCTTCTATTATGTGAAAGGCCCGGAGCATCCTACCGTTTACAAGGTCTCCATTTCCGAAGACTTCGAGCTCACCACTTTCGAGTTCCCCGATGCATTCCCTTTCCCTGAAGAGATCACCCATGACGATTGGTGGAACTTCGCATGGCTTCCTAACGACGACGGGAGCACATTCGTTTCGGGCGTTTACATCGAAGGCAACCATTGCGTTCAAATGATGGTGCGCTATAATGAAGCTGGTGAGATTACTCACCAATGGTCTGACATCACCGACCGCGCCACCACCAGTTTGTTGCCTCCTGAAAGAGGCGCTTCGGGTTGCCGCCTTGTGATGGAAGACCCCGATGATGTCAATTCGGAGTGCATCGTCTTTGACGACAGCCTGAATGTTGTTGACACCAAGCACAGCATCTACAATCAAGCAATTGGCATATACAGACCTCATTACGAGTATTTTGCAGTTCATCCTGAAACCGACATGGTCTATCTGATTTCTGATGTAAGTTTTCCGGCTTTTAATGGCAACCCGCAAATAAGGTCAGACATTTATATGAGCCAGTTTAATCCTGACTTCACGCAAACGAAGTTTAAACTTGGCCCTTACACCCTTGATGAATACGACCAAATAGCATTATGCGAAGCGATTGATTTTAAAGGAGAAAACATATATATGTGCGGCTATATGAATACCATGTGGGGCGGCAACGTTCCCAATTCTGACAACTTCTATGTGGCTCTGCTTGACGGAAACCTAAACATCGTTGGCGAGATTTATTACCACAACGAAAAGCGCATGGTGGTTCCATACAGCATTTATGCCGTTCCATCGGGAGGTTGTTTGGTTTCGACTGCAGGAAAGGATCGCAGGACAGGTGAACAGCAACATGCCATCTACAAGCTCTCGGATGAGACCATTGTCGGAATTGAGGAAGCCCATGACGCTGGTTTTGCTGTGGCGGTGGCTTATCCCAATCCAGGGAAGGAAGTGCTGAATATCCGCACGGGATTGCAGAATGCCAGAGTGGAGGTTTATGATGTGAATGGGAGGATGGTTTATGGGCAAGAGATTACCGACAACATCACTGCTATAAATACGAGTGCTTGGCTTGCGGGGAGTTATATATGGAAGGTTTATACTTTGGATGGCGGCCCTTCGACAGGCTCAGGGACCTTGGCGGAAACGGAGAAATGGGTGAAGGAATAGCCCCCGCCTCTCACCGATGCACAAACGGCACATCGCACATCAGCAGAATCTCCTTCACGAAAGCTTGCTCACGGGGGCCGAAGTGTCCGTCGGAACGGGAAACCTGCGTCATCATTCGCGAGAAAGTGCGTTTTTTCTCCTTGGTCATGCGTTTCAAAGTCTCATAAGCCTGTTTTTGCAGCTCGTTCCTTGAAATCGGGACAAAATCGGGCACGTCAAACTCCAATTCCTTTAGGCAGGTTTTCAGGCATTCGTCCTCCCCTTCGTGGGTTCGGAAATCGGCATCGGCCAGATTATAAAGCACGCTGGCGATGGCTTTTTGCTCTTCCAAAGTGAATTTTTCTCCCATGACGACAAATTTTGTTGCAAAGAAACGATTTTTTCTAATTTTGCAGTCACAAAACCCAGCAAAAATCCATCAAAATGAAAAAAACAGCTTTACTTCTTTTGGCTTTGGTAGCTTTCGTCTCGCTGCAAGCCCAGTGGGTCAATGACCCCGCAACCAACACCTTCATCGCCAACTGTTCCAATGATGCTGGCGAAGTTTATCTCTCCACCGACGAGGTTTCGGGCGACACCTATGTACAATGGTCGCAGATGCGTTCCAATGGATGGGTGCCCATCCTGCAGCGCCTTGACTTCGAAGGAAATCCGCAATGGGACAACAACGGCATCCCCATGACCAACCCCGACTTGGCCACCTGGTCACCAGGCTATGCCATGACCGCCACCAACGACGGCGGTGTGGTGACCGTCTTCCGCACGGCTTCGGCACATCACTATGCGGTCAGAATCAATGCTGACGGCACCTTCCCCTGGGGCGAGGAAGGCATCATGCTCTTCAACGGACTCGGCGGCGACCGCTCCGAAGTGATGGCTGGCAACGATGGCGGCGTGTGGGCTCTTGGCACCGACTATGAATACTCCTACTTGCAGTATGTCAGTTCCGATGGCACCCTGGGGCCTGTCATCACCGTCGGCGACGGCGAACAAAACCACGACTTCGGCCTCATGGTGCCTGGTCTCGATAACAGCGTACTGCTGGTCTACGAGAAGAACCATTGGGCCTACACCTATTATTATGAAAAGGAAATCTGGGTGGTCGGCTTCACCCGCGATGGCGTTCAGATTGCGCCAGAGGTGCAACTGATGGCTCCCTACACCATGGGCGGCAGCTATTGCCATTATGTGGTGCCCGACGGACAAAACGGTGGCTATGCCTACATGTGGCATGCTGGCATAGGTGGTGCCTTCAACACTTATGTTTTCCACTTCGACGAGTACGGCAATTCCACCATCAGCGATTTGAACGGTACTCCCGTCCACACCTCTGACCCTTCCAACTTCTACCTCAGTGCTTACGGCACCGTCGACCCCATCAGCCACGACCTCATCATCGCCTACGAAAAAACGGACGCTTCAACGCAATCGCAAAGCAGAATCTACATGAACCGCATTACATCAACAGGTGAAAGACTTTGGGACGAAGGCATTTTGGTAGCTGACAACACAGGTTCCAGCTATTCTGATATCAAGGTCGATGCCTTTGAAGACGGCAGTGGCTTCACCATCATCTACGACAAAGGCGACGGCTACAACTCCATCATGGAAGCCAAGGGCTTCGACATGGAAGGCAACCTCCTTTGGACGACAAGCCTGAGCACGTCCTCTTATCCGAGATCTTCCTGCGAGAACAGCACAGGCTTCCACCTCGGCCAAAACGTGGTGGCTTGGGTAAACAGTAGCAACGGCACCGTCTATGGCCAAAATATCGCCCCGGACGGCACGATGGGACCCGTGGAACTGCCCGAACCGTGCTATGCACCTGAAAACCTTGACGCCTATTACCATTATGACGAGGAGGCAGAAACCTATGGTGCCGTCATCACATGGGATGCTCCTGCCATCTTGCCCCTGCATTACAACCTCTACCGCACAGAGCCTATTGATGGTGCCAGAGTCGTCATCGAAATCGACGCCAACGCCACTTCCTATTTTGATGAGGTGGAAATTGGCACGCACATCTACCAACTGACCGCCGTCTACGAAAACTGTGAGTCAGACTTCGCGCTCACGCCTGCTGGAGAAGACCACATCAGCATCTATATTACTGGAATACAAGAGGATGAAAACGAAGAAATCGTTACTGTGATTCAGGTCTACAATATGAATGGACAGCGCGTGAACTGCACCGATGTGAAAGCTTTAAGCAACGGCATATACATCCTGCAAGGCCTGACACAAGACGGAAAATTGGTGAGCAGGAAAGTGGTAGTGAACAAATAAGACAGCGAACCCGTAAAAACAACATAGAGACGTGCCTCGGCGCGTCTCTATTGTTATTTGGGGCACAAATGGAGTGTAGCAGATTTTATTGAAATTTGGCGCAGCGTAAATCATTTCTCATCCGATCCTATCAATACAAACATCTTTTCGGCCACAGTTCTTGCACCACGCTCCCATCCAAACCTTATCAAACTGGTTGATCGCCGATTCCACAAATTCAGGGTCGTTGGTCAGGATGCCAGCTTCGAAGTTGCGTCTGTTCTCACTCTTCATGCCCATACCCGCGCCCGTAAGGTTGGCTGATCCGATGTAAGCCGTCTCCGTGTCAAATATCATCAACTTAAAATGCACCCTCGGACAGCATACCCTTTCCAAATCGGTCGCTAATATTGGGTATCGGTCAAAGTCATCCCTGAACATCGGCCCTGGTTCTTTGGCGTGTATCAATCTCACATCAACGCCTTTCTTCAACAAATCGGAGAGCAATGATAACAATGGTACCGCTTCCTTGCCCTTCATCACATACAGGTCTTTGATGTCTGCTGTACCAATCCATAGCGAGTGTTTCACCGTGGCAACTCGTGATATTACCTCGGTATAATGCTGCTCGTTTTGGATGTATTTGATGAAAGGCGATGGCATTGTAATAGCTTTTGTTTTCAGTGGTCAAAAGTACGAAAAAAAATGATGTATTTTTGTGCCAAATATTAAAGCATAATAATATGAAAAAGATTGTAACGATTATTGCGTTTGCAGCTATGATAACGCTGCTGATCTCCTGCAAGAAAAAGGAAGTTCATGTGGTTATGGAAACCACAAAAGGCAACATTGAACTGAAACTATACGATGCCACGCCTTTACATCGTGATAACTTCAAGATGCTGGTGGAGGAAGGAGCCTATGATTCGCTGCTCTTCCATCGTGTGATTCGCGACTTCATGATCCAGGGCGGCGACCCGGATTCGAAACATGCTAAACCCGGCGTTCTGCTTGGTGATGGTGACAGGCCATACACCATACCAGCCGAATTCAGACTCGATGAAGGGATTATCCATCGTCGTGGGGTGTTGGCGGCAGCACGGGAAGGTGATGATGTGAATCCAGAGCAGCGTAGTTCAGCTATGCAATTCTATATTGTATGGGGAAAAACCTTTGATGATGAGGGGTTGGATAAGGTTCAGAAACGAATTGACAACTATACAAACGGTCGGGTAAAACTCACTCCTGAAATGAGAGAAGTTTATAAAACAATAGGAGGAACGCCACACTTGGACGGTCAATATACTGTCTTTGGCGAAGTTGTTTCCGGGCTTGATGTGGTAGATGCCATTCAACAAGTAACTACCGACACCAACGACCGACCTATTGAAGATGTCCGAATTATCCGTGCTTATCTGCGGTGATTGTGGCCTTGGAAGTGTTTATGCTGAAAATAGATGAACAAAAGGACAGCAGACTATAATACGCCTGGTGCCCTTTCATTTTTTTATTCAGCAAAACCGCTCATTTCCCCTTTACTCATGCTCTCATTTTCGGGGTACATTATAGCTCCAAAATAACCAAGCTCTTTTTAATGTATGTTGTTTTATCAATTCACGCTGCAAAAATACAACACACCCTATGCCAAAACTGACATAGGGCATAATAATTCAGCTTTTGTCAAAAAGATTGCAGCCCCAGATAAACCGCATTTTACACCAACAACTGCCAAAAACTATACAAGAATCTCTTCCGGCACACGGTGCTCAAGAAACATCACATAGTATATCGGCAAATAAGTGATAATGCTTTTGGAATGTACTATCCGTTCGTTAGACAACACAATACCTCTGTTGATTTTGTAATCCCCATTGGCGGCAAAAGCATTCAAGGCATGATGTATCTGATAGTCTTTTCCCGATTTCACTTCGATAGGCAACACCGAGAGGCTGTCGTAATCGTCAACGATGAAATCCACTTCGCCTTTGGCCTTGTTGTCGTAATAGAACAACTCATGACCATGCGCCTTCAGCTCTGAAGCGACAACGCTTTCATACACGCTGCCTAAGTTCACACTCAATTCGTCATTCAACACAGCCGCAACCTCATGCCGATACAGAACATTGGTGAGAAGTCCCACATCGTTGAGATACAGCTTAATCAAGTTTTTGCTTGCCGATTCCACCAAGGGGAACGAAGGCGACGAAATGGCTTTCACTGCCAAGGTGATACCCGAACTGGCCAAATAATCAATCTCGTCGGCATAGTCTTTCCAACGCTTGTCGCCTCCCTCAATCGCCTTATACACCACGCGCTTCTTCTTGTTCTCCATATAGGAAGGAACCATGTTGTAAACGCTCATGATTTTGAGCTTGTGCTCCTCATCGTATTGTGAGGCATCAAGGCCATAAAGGTGATGGATATTCTCTTGTATCTTCCTGACTGCCACGATGTTTCTAGAATTCAGGTATTCATTGACAGCATCAGGCATTCCGCCTATCAGCAAATACCGCTTAAACAAGTCAAGCATTCGGACATGCAGATTCTCGTCCAAAGATTCGTTGGCCTTGTATTTCCTGTTCAACTCGGCTATGGCAGTCTCTCCAAAACCGTTTGCCCACAGAAACTCCTCAAAGTCAAGTTGGTACATGTGTTTTATCTCTAAACTTCCGACGGGGATGGAAACGGTTTGCCTTAGTGTAACCCCTAACTGCGACCCACTGGCAATGTAAGTAAAGCGGTCATCCTCTTTGAGAAACTTGACCAAGGTAAGCAAATGCGGATAGGCCTGAATCTCATCCAAAAAGACCAAGGTGTTGGCCTTCTCGTGCATCTTGTCGCCTGCGACGGTGCTCAACTGGAAATAGAATTTCTCAACGGTATTGGCATCCATGAAAACTTTTGCGCCGTTCTTGTCGTTGGCGAAATTCACCTCGATGTAGTTGGGAAACAAGCGTTGCCCAACTTCGCGAATGATGAAGGACTTGCCAATCTGTCTCGCACCATCGATGACAAGCAGTTTGTTGGAATTGCTGGTCAGATAGCGTTCGATATAGCCTTGTATCTTCCTTTTCAGCATGTTACGATGTTTTTACGCGGCAAAGATACGCTTTTCCAAGAAAAATAGCATAAAAATTATACGCTTTTCCAATATTTTTATGTGTAATTTTTTACGCTTTTCCAATATAAACAAGTCATGGCTTAGCTCGGTGGGGTTATTTGGGGCATATTAATGGTCAAAATACGAATCATAATCACATCCTATCTCTTGGTTATCAATCTCATGGCATTTTTCGATGTAATGGGCATTAGACAAAAAAAATAACCCACTGAAAATCAGTAGGTTATTTTCATTTTTAGTGGGAACTGTTGGACTCGAACCAACGACCCCCGCCTTGTAAGGGCGATGCTCTGAACCAACTGAGCTAAGCTCCCTTTCGGGCGGCAAAATTAGGACTTTTTTTGGTTTTTTCGGCAATTATTCTGTTTTTTTCCAAGATTTTCTTACTTTTGTCCGTTTATAATACAAAACAAACAACACGCCTTTCACTATGAAGAAACTGAATTTCCGTAAGTTATTAAAATATCTACCTTTTGTATTATTGCTGTTGACTGTCGTTGCTTGCATCCCCGCCATCGCTGATGTAGGCAACCAAAACCGTTATAACTCGGGCGGTGGCGGATTCGATGGCGGCGACTTCGACATTGGTGTCCTCATCGGCTGGCTCATCAATCTGTTCATCGAAAGTCCCGTCTTGGGCTTGATTGTCGTGGTTATCATCATTATCGTCTATCGGATGAAGAAGAAACAATCCAACGACATAGGCTACATCAACAAAAACGTGAACAGCCAAGCCAACAACGAGGTTACGCCTGACTTCAGTGCGGCGGTAGCTGCGGAAATTCAAGCCATCGACCCCAACTTCTCATCCGACAAGTTCATCGGCTTTGCCCGCGAGGTGTTCATGAAGATCCAGGAAGCATGGACCACCAAGGACTGGAAGCCCATCCGCCCGTTCGAGAGCGAAACCCTTTTCAACACGCACAAGCAGCAACTTGACGAATACATCCGCCTCGGCAAGACCAACGTGGTGGAAAAAATCGGCATCAAGCATTGCTCGCTGCACGAGTTCAGACAAGACGGCGACAAGGAAGTGCTCATCGTGTGGCTCAACGCCGTGATGCGCGACTACGTCATCGACGACGCGACCAAGAAGGTGCTTGAAAGCGACCCCAACCGCGACTGGTTCATGAAATATGAGATGGTCTTCAACCGCAAAGCCGGCCTCAAGACCGAAGCGGGCAAGAAAGGCAACAGCATCACCAACTGCCCCAATTGCGGCGCCCCGACCGAGGTGACCTCTTCGGGACAATGCACCTATTGCGGTAGCGTCATCACCAACGGCGAACATGATTGGGTTTTGACCGACATTCATTCGAGAAGTTGAAAGTTGAAAGTTTGGAGTTAGAAGTTTATTTTTTAAATCTTTGAATCTTGAATCTTTGAATCTTTAAATATTGAAATCTTGAAATCTTAAATCATCAATAAACAAACAATTAAACAAACATCACTATGGGACTCATCAAAGCAATCACAGGCGCCATCGGCGGCACTTTGCGCGACCAATGGTTAGACCTCATCAAATGTGACAACATGGACATGGACACCCTGATGGTGAAAGTGACCACCAAATCGGGGCAAATCTCCAAAAGCAGCCGCATCATCGTGGCACCTGGCCAAGTGGCGGTAATCTACGACAGCGGCTCAGTACTCGACGCCACTGCCGAGGAAGGCATCTACAACTTCGACCAAAGCTCGTCGCCTTCGTTCTTCGCGGGCGAGTTCGGCCCTGTCTTCAAGGAAATGTGGCAGCGTTTCACCTACGGCGGCACTCCCGCCAAGGAACAGGCCGTGTTCTATTTCAACGCCAAGGAAATCCTTGACAACAAGTTCGGTACCGCCACGCCTATCCCGTTCCAAGACTGGTCGCACGCCATTCCGAACCAAATGACCAACTCGCTGATGCCCATGGGCGTCAACGTGCGCTGCTACGGTAAATATACCTTCCGTTTGGACGACATGGGCATTTTCATGCGCAACCATGCCGGTACTGCCAACGTCATTCGCAAGGGCGACATCACCGAACAGATGCGCAGCGAAGTGATGGCCTCGTTCCAGAACGTGCTCAACGAGATGGGTAACAGCCAGCACCGCGTGCCCGTCCTCGAACTGCCGAGCTACACCGACGAAATCAAGCAGGTGATGGACGAAAAGGTGTTCGACGAACCCATCCGCGCCCGTGGTGTGCGTTTGGTCAGCTTCACCATCGAATCGGTCTCGCTGGACGATGCCAGCCAGAAGAAGATCGACCGCTACGAATACAGCACCAACAGCATGATGCAGCAAGGCAAGATCATCGACGTGATGGAAACCGCAGCCGGCAACGAAAACGGCGCAGTAGGCGGCTTCATGGGCGTTGGCATGGCCAATATGGGCTCAGGCGGCATGACTGGTGGCGCGATGCAAAACGCTTGGAACGGCCAAGGCGGGCAAACCACCTACGACCCCTACAACCAACAGCAAGGCGCTCAACCTCAAGGCGTTCCCTGCCCGAAGTGCGGCACACTCATCACGGGTAAATTCTGCCCTGAATGCGGCACGCCCGCTCCGGCGCCCAAGGCCATGATGAAATGCCCGAAGTGCGGTACCGAGAGCAACGGCAAGTTCTGCCCTGAGTGCGGCACACCTTTGGTAGCCGTCGGCCCGAAGCGTTGCCCGAAATGCGGCACTGAAGTAACAGGCAAGTTCTGCCCTGAATGTGGTACACCCGTGGAATAACTTTGTAAAAACACGTAGAGACGGTGCAAACACCGTCTCTACCATGTTGAACGCGAGCGAATAACGGGGTTCGAACCCGCGACCCTCAGCTTGGGAAGCTGATGCTCTACCAACTGAGCTACATTCGCGTTTTGCGCTGCAAAGATACGAAAAATATTATTACTACAAACTGAACACAATGCAAATATCAAGAAAAGACGAGCAAATCATCCACGAAAGCTTTCACCCCAAGTCGTGGAACGAAATAAAAACCCACAACTCTTGGTCGGTATTCAAGATCATGGCCGAGTTTGTGGAAGGCATGGAAAAGATGTCGAGAATCGGGCCTTGCGTGGCCATCTTTGGCTCGGCACGTACCCAACCTGGAGACAAATACTATGAGATGGCCGTCGAAATAGCTGAAAAGCTTGCCGATTTCGGCTTCGGTATCATCACCGGCGGCGGGCCTGGCATCATGGAAGCCGGCAACAAAGGCGCGCAACAAGGCGGTGCCACCAGCGTTGGATTGAACATCAACCTGCCCTTCGAGCAACACAGCAATCCTTACATCGACTCCGACAAGAGCATCAACTTCGACTACTTCTTCGTCCGGAAGACCATCTTCATGCGCTACGCACAAGGCTACATCGCCATGCCTGGTGGCTTCG
>CAMZEK010000052.1 GCA_947305795.1 uncultured Bacteroidales bacterium
GCCATCTTCGGCAGTGAGGTTGTTCACGCTCTGGCCGTCGGTGTAGGTCACTGCGCCATTTGACGTAGTACTCCAGCCGTCGAATGAGTAGCCTGTACGGCTGAATGTATTGTCGGTGAGGGCTTGCGCAGTGTTGTAGGTAAACTGCTGGTCGCTCATCGTACCAGTGGCATCGTCGTGGTTTTTGTCGAAATGGACGTAGTATCTTGCCCAGCGGATGGGGAAGGTACCCGTGGCCGAACCAGCGTAGTTGCCGATGCCGGTGACGGTCACGGTGCCGGTGCCGGCACTGCTGTTGTTGCTCCACGAGAGGGTGTAGTCGGTATCCTTGACGAGGGTAGTTTGACCATAGACAACGGTAGGTTCAGGCTTTGGCTTATGGCTGGAGTTGCTCACCCAATAGTCGCCTTGCGGCACGGTGACCGTTGTATTGCTGTTGGTCATCGGTGGGTTGGACACGTAGTCGAGAATCACAGCGCCGAAGGTCTTGCCCGACGGGATGGTGACGGTGAGCGTGTGCTTGTTGCTGCTCACCGTGGTGGAGCAACCCGAGACGTTGGTGCCGTTTTTTGTTTGGACCGTGGCACCATAGAACCACAGCGAGCTGCTTTCGATGGTCACCGTGAACGAGTTGCCGGTGATAACGTCGGTGAAAGCGGTCCCTACCTGGAAGTTGAGCGTGCCGTTGAGGGTGACGTCGACAGTCCCGTGGATCATTCTAGCGTTACTGAATGTGTAGCTTGAACCAGTCTGAGCGGGGATTTGATCACCGCCCCAGTCCGATTGGATGACAAAGGTGCACATTGTCTGGTTGTTAACAGTTCGTGCCAGACCTTGCATCATGATACCAGTCTGGACCGTGGCTTGCGCGGTAAGTCCTGAAGCGAGTGCCGCTATCGTCAGCAGAGCGGCGAGGACTTGTTTGAGTTGAAGAGGTTTTTTCATATTGATATGTATTTAGTTGATCATTGTTCAGTTGTTCAGTTGTTCAGTTGCCGCTTTGCGTCACTTCGAGGCACGAAGCAGTCTAGAGTTGAATCTTTAGTTCAGTTGTCAGTTTATAGTTGTTCAGTTGTTCAGTTGGCCTACCGGGGCGCTGCCGCAGGTCGCGACCTACGGTCACGGTAGTGTCGTCCCTTCGGGACGGGGTTCAGCAGCCATGTCATCCCAGCGCTGGGCTTGTGCGCTGGCTGGGATCTATGGCTGCGTCCTTCTTCGGTTTTTTGAATTACACGGTTCATACTTTTTTTAAATTGACAAAGTTAGAGACAATCCTAAAAATATGACATTGCTTTTAGTACAAATACATTGCTTTTGGTACAAAAAAACATTGCTTTTAGTACAAAAATGTTGCTTTTGGTACAAAAATGCGTTTTTACATAGTCATAAGTCATCGTCCCGAAGTCAAAAGATATTGCAGTCTAATTTTGAATTTGTTTGTTTGTCAGTTTGTTTTTTTATATTTTTGCCGCCGTTATGCAACTCTCTGACGGATTGAACTATTACTATTTATCTGGCGTTTCAGCGGCGGTCTATCTGACCACCTGCTGGGTGTTTGCCGCCGTCAGATGGTTCCATACCTGCCGCGAGCCGAAGGAACACCACGACTACCTCTTTCCCGACCGGAAGTTGCTGGTGGTCATCTACCTTTGTGCCTCGGTGTTGCTGCCTTACGTACTCAACCCCGCCAGCCCCTCGGCTTGGACGTTGTGGAAGTCGTATTTCCCCGGCACCTATTATTTTTATGGAGGTGCGCTTTTCTTCTGCTTCTTCGGCACGGTGAAACGCTGGGAGCGTTGGCGCAAGACCGTCCATTTCGCCTCCGTTATCACACTCGCGGCGATGCTGCCTTTGGTGCTTAACGCATGGGTGCCTAACGGCATAATGGGTGCCGACATGACGCACATCTGGTTTTTTGTAATCATTGCTGTGGGTGTGCTTATGATGGGTTATTGTGGCGTGGCCATGTGGCAAACGCTGCGCTGGATGCGTGAGACGCGTGACGAGAACTACTCCAACCCCGACGACTTTTCCATGGAGTTCGCCCGTCGCGTGTGGCTGCTACCCATGGTGATGACCTTGATGGTGTGGCCGCCTTTCCTCTTCGACAGCTCCGCATTGATGACAGTGATGAACCTGCTCTTAGCCGTTTTCAACGTGGTGTTGTTGATTTTCGTGCTGCCCGTTTGGCGCCGCCAAGCCATCATCGTCGAAACGGAAGAAATGGTGGAAGAAATGGCAGAGGAAGTGGTGGCCGAGGCCACGATTAAAGAGCGTGAGCAAAAGATCATCAAGGAAATTGAACACTTTGTAAGGGATGAACAGGGCTATTTGGATGCCCACCTGAAATTAGAGAATGTGGTCGACCATTGCAGCTACAGCCGTTCCTACGTGTCGAAAGTCTTCCAAAAGCATTTGGGCGGCTTCTCGCACTACGTGAACAGCCTGCGCCTTTCGCATTACGACCATTACATGGACAATCATCCCCAATCCACCAAGGAAACCGCCGCGCAAGAGAGTGGCTTCACCAGCTACAATGCCTACTACAAGGCCAAGGAAAGGGTAGAGGAGGACAGATAATCCTTATTCCTTGATTTCGATTTTTTTAGGTCTTGTAGGGCTGTCGTATTACGGCATACCGCTGTGAATTGAAAACCAGCGGCTGCCACAATGTGACAGCCCTACAACTTTATTCCTTGATTTCCACATAGAACACCGTCGGGTCGTCGTCTTCCTCAAACGATTCGTCGGTGTAGTATTGTCCGGGCTTGTCGTCGTCTTGGAAGAGGATGAGCGTCACCTTTTTAAAAGGGATGGGTTGGCCTGCACGGCTGTAATACTGGATGTTTTCCTCGGTGAGACCTTCGATATGCATCATTTTCAGCATCATGGCGAGGTCAAGGTTCACGTTGAGCAGGTCGTCTTTCCACTCGATGCTGATGACTGCCGTGGTGTAGAGCTTAAAGTTTTTGACTTCTACTTTTTTCATGGCACTTATGCTAGATTTGTGTCAGATTTGTTTCCTAATAATTTGCGAAATTGCAAAAAAAATCTGAATTTTAAAGAATTTGCACGAAAATTGTGATGGTTTGTGGCAAATTTTATACTTTTGTCCATCATTAAAAACTAAAAGAAATGCGTAAAAATTTGATTATCATTGTGTTGGTTTTGTTTGCAATGCCAATTTTTGCACAAACCATCGAAAGCGTGAATGTTACAAAAGCCCCTAATGGCAAATACACCACATCTACAGGCGATGGAACCATTGAAGGCTACGTCATGAACGGCCAGAAAGTGGGCACATGGATCGAGTATTTCGGCGGCAATACCTATTTGCCCAAGACCATCGTGAGCTACGAGAAGGGCCAAAAGAACGGAATCTATATTGAAATCGACAAGACAGGTTCCATCACGAAAAAGGCTGAGTATAAGAATGATGTGCTCAACGGACAGGTCAGTGAGTGGTTCCGTGGCGGTAGACTCTCGAAGATGAACACCTACAAGGAAGGCCAGCTTGACGGGCAACAGGTCCTTTGCTACGAGAAGGGCGGCAGCCTTGAGGAATCGAACTACAAGAATGGCAAACGCGACGGCTTGACGACTTGGTTCTATGAGAGCGGCCAGAAAAAGATGACCATTGATTATACAGAAGGACAGTTTAATGGCAAGCAGACAACCTACTATCCCGATGGCTCCCTCAAGAGCGAGGCCGTCTACAAGAACGGCAAGCTGCAAGGTAAGGTGAAGACTTACGAGGAGAAGCAGAAGCCTCAGGAAAAAGAAAAAAAGGATTCGGCCGAGATGGATAAGGATAAAAAGGAAAAAAGTGGAAAGGAATTAGCCAATCCTTCTAAAAAGGATCTGCTTAATAAAAAAGAACCGATTAAAATGAATTCGAAGGAATCGGGGAAGAAAAAGAATTGAACCGCAGCTTACAAATCATTGTTTTTCTATTGCTTGGCTTGATGTATCCTAGGCTTTACGCTCAGGATACTATCTTGCTGCAAAGTGTTGATGTCACGGCGGAGAAAATAGGGGTGGAGGTGCTGAAACCCTTGGTGGCGAGGAAGTTGGATACCATCGTGTTGCAGTCTAAAAGCACGTCAAGCTTGTCCGATTTGCTCATCCAGCACAGTCCCGTTTTCATCAAGACTTACGGCCCGGGCGGCGTCTCGACGGCCTCATTCCGGGGCACGACGGCCAGCCACACCTTGGTGCTTTGGAACGGATTCCAACTCAACGCGCCCACTTTGGGTCAGGTGGATTTCAGCACCATTCCCGTCTTTCTGATTGACGACGTTAGCCTCAACTGGGGCAGTGGCACCTCCAACAACAGCGGTGGTTTGGGTGGCACGGTCAACATCGACAACACCAACCATTTTGGCGACGGCTTCCATATAGACATCAAGCGCACTTTCGGAAGCTTTCGTACCTTCGGCAGTTACTATACGGTGTGCCACTATGGGAAGAAGGTCTCGCTTCGCGTGAAGACCTACCGGAATTCCTCCGAGAACGACTTTGAATACAACAACACGGGCGTGTATCCCGCACGGCACATGAAGCAACGCAATGCCGATTTCGTGGATTACGGCGTGATGCCCGAGGTGAGCTTTATGCTGAAAAACAGCGTCATTAGTGCGTCGTCGTGGAACCAGTGGAACGACCGCAACCTGCCGCCCATCATGACCAATGCGGACAACAAGAACTTCGAAGAATGGACTCGCGACAACTTCTCGCGCAACTTCGTGTCGTTCAAGACTTTTTGGAATACGGGTAACCTGCAGTTGAAGTCGGCGGCCTTCGTCGAGAACCAACACTATTTCCTTGAGGTGCGCAATCCCGAGACCAACGACTTTGTGACGGGCATCAACTCCCTCAACAAGGCCTTGGTGCTTCACCAGATTGCCAACCTCGAACAGCAGCTTTACAAGACTTGGACGCTGAAGTCGAAGCTGCAATGGGACAACGAGCGCGTGCAGTCGAACAACTACGAGGGCGAGAAACGGCGCAATGCGGTGTCGGCCTATGCCGCCCTTGACGGCGAGCCGTTCAACTGCGCAAAACTCAGCCTTACAGCGCGTTACGACTGGACCGACGGCAAGCCGATGGGCCTATTTCCGACCGCGACTTTCTCCTATCAACTGCCGTTTTACAAGCCTTTGAGCTTCACATTGGGCTACAGCCATAATTACCGCAACCCCTCCCTGAACGACCTCTATTGGTACCCGGGCGGCAATCCCGACCTGTTGCCAGAGAACGGCCGCACGGTGGACTTGGCCTTGAAATATGGTCTGCAAAAAGGCCCCTTCACGCTCGACTTGCGCACGGGCGGTTATCTTTCGTGGGTGCGGAACTGGATCCAGTGGCTGCCGAGTTTCTACCGCTATTGGGTGCCTGAGAATGTGGCACAGGTCTTTGCACGAGGCGTGGAGAATCATCTCAATGCGTCGTTTGTACAAGGCGATTGGAAGGTCAGTCTGTCGGGCAACTACGTCTTTACCGTCACCACCGACGAGAGCGAGAAGGCCGAGGCGCAGGGCTTCAAGGGCAAGCAGCTCATTTACATCCCGCGTCATCATGCCAACTTTTTCCTCAACGCGCAGTGGAAGACCTGGAACCTGAGCTACACCGTTGAAATCACGGGCAGTCGCAGCACTTCCTATTCCACCCAGCACTATTCCGCCGTCTTGTCGCCCTACGTCTTGCAGCATGTCGCCATAGGCAAGCAGCAGGGGCCGTTCCGCATCGAGCTGCGCTGCAACAACATTTTCAATACGGACTACCAAAACGTGATCTGGCGCGCCATGCCAGGGCGGTCGTTTGAGGTGATGGTGGGGTATAGGTATTAGGTGGTTTCTAGTGCGGGTTAATCAGACCCCACAGACTTCCCATGAGCTGAAAGGCTTGTTGGGAGGAGTTTTTGTTGCCGAAATTAGGGACCTCACGAACTTCATTTTCTCTTTTTTTCACTTCTTTACAGATAATTGGTGTTGGTTTGGTGAAAATTTTGTAATTTTGTAAGTTAATACTCAAAAGGAATGGCTATCATGGCGTTGGAAAAACAAATAGAAGACCAGTTTATCCGATATTTGAGCGAGAATCTGAAATATGTTTATCGCCCAGACATTAAAAATCGCGATTCGTTAGAGCAGAATTTCAGAGATAAGTTCCAAACCTTGAACCGTTGCCATTTGACCGACAACGAGTTTGCACGTTTGTTGGAGGAAATTACGGATTCGGATGTGTTCAATGCTTCGAAGCGGTTGCGTGAGCGTAACACGTTTATGCGCGAGGATGGCACGCCACTTCAATATTCGTTGGTGAACATAAAAGACTGGTGCAAAAACGATTATGAGGTCATTCACCAATTGCGTATCAATACGCGGAATAGTTTTCAACGATATGATGTAATTTTGTTGATTAATGGATTACCTGTCGTGCAGATTGAGTTGAAGACTTTGGATGTCAGTCCTCGACGAGCCATGCAGCAGATTGTCGATTACAAGAACGATGTCGGCAATGGCTATACTAATTCGTTGCTGTGCTTCATGCAGATGTTCATTGTCAGCAATCAGCACAATACCTATTATTTTGCCAATAACAACAAGGAGCATTTCAACTTCAATGCGGAAGAGAAATATTTGCCTGTTTATCAGTGGGCTGATGAGAAAAATAATAAGATAACGGGGTTGGAGGCCTTCTCGGATGTTTTCCTGCAAAAGTGTCGTTTGGGTGAGATGATCAGCCGCTATATGGTCTTGGTAGCCTGTGAAAGGAAGATGCTGCTGATGCGCCCTTATCAGATTTATGCGGTGAAAGCGATTGTCAGTTGCATCAATGAGAACCGAGGTAATGGCTATATCTGGCACACCACGGGTAGCGGCAAGACGCTGACTTCATTTAAGGCTTCAACGCTTTTGAAAGACAATCCCGATGTGGAGAAATGCCTGTTTGTGGTGGACCGCAAGGACCTCGACAAGCAAACTCGCGAGGAATTCAACAAATTCCAAGATGGTTGTGTGGAGGAAAACACCAATACGGATGCACTTGTACGCCGAATGCTTTCCGAGGATTATGCTGACAAAATCATTGTCACCACCATTCAGAAATTGGGTATCGCCCTCGACCCGAAAAACCGTCGCAATTACCAAGAGCGTTTGATGCCGTTGAGAGATAAACGCATCGTCTTTATTTTTGACGAATGCCACCGCTCGCAATTTGGCGACAATCACAAGTCCATCGAGGAGTTCTTCCCAAATGCACAATTGTTTGGTTTTACGGGGACGCCAATTTTTGAAGCGAATGCCTCCTACACACAAATCACTGGTGAGGAAGCACAATATATGACAACCAAGGATGTGTTTGAGAAAGAGCTTCACGCCTACACAATTACCAATGCCATCGACGACCGCAATGTGCTGCGTTTCCACGTGGATTATTTCAAGCCTGATAAAGCGGACATGGTGGGCGATACGGTGAAGAAATCCGCCATCGTGAAGGCAATTTTGGCGAAACACCGCGCCGCCACCAACGAAGGACGCTTCAACGCTTTGTTTGCCACAGGCTCCATCAACGAGGCCATTGAATATTACCATTTGTTCAAGGAGATGCAAGCCCAAAAGATGGAATTGGACAGCGAGTACGAGCCGCTGAACATCGCCTGCGTGTTTTCGCCGCCCGCAGAAGGCAACCGCGACATCCAGCAGATTCAAGAGGACTTGCCACAGGAGCAGAAAGACAACGAGCAGGAACCCGACCAGAAAAAGGCCGCGTTGATGACCATCATTGCCGATTACAACAAGCAATTCGGCACTAACCACTCTGTGAATGAGTTTGATGCCTATTATCAGGATGTCCAGCAACGCATCAAGAACCAGCAATATAGTAACAAGGATTACGCTCACGAGAATAAGATAGACATTACGATTGTGGTGGATATGCTGCTGACAGGCTTTGATTCCAAGTACTTGAATACGTTGTATGTCGATAAGAATCTGAAATACCATGGTTTGGTACAAGCCTTTTCGCGCACCAACCGTATCTTGAACGACAGCAAGCCATATGGGAATATCCTCGACTTCCGCAGCCAGCAGGAAGCCGTGGATGCTGCTATTGCTCTGTTCTCGGGCGAGAAGAAGGAGGAAGCACGCCAGATTTGGCTGGTTGAACCTGCATCGGCCATCAAGAAGAAGTATTATGAGGCGGTGAACAGCTTACGTGACTTTATGACGCTTCACGATTTGGACTTCAAGGCAGAAGAGGTGCCCAATCTGAAAGGCGACGCCGCCAAGGCCGATTTCATCAACCGCTTCAAGGAGGTGCAGCGGCTTAAAACCCAACTCGACCAATATACAGACCTTGTGGAAGTTGAAGATGAAAACGACCCAACTTGTGCAGCAGAGCAACAACCTCAATATGGTTTTACGGAAGATGATTTGCGGGCTTTCCGTGGAGCCTATCTCGACCTCGCCCGTGAATTGAAGACCCGACGCGAGAAGACTTCAGCAATAGTCCCTGATGAAGTGGAAGACCTTGATTTTGAGTTTGTCTTGTTTGCTTCCGCCTTGATTGACTACGACTATATCATGGAGTTGATTTCGCGGTATATGGGACAGCCTGCCAAGTGGAAAATGACCAAAGAGGAGTTGGTCAACTTGATTCGATCGAGTGCCAACTTGCTTGACGACAGTGAGGACATTATTGCCTACATTGACAGCCTTGATGGTGTGAATGGTAAGACTGAAGATGAAATCAGGAACGGCTACGAAGATTTCAAAACGGAGAAATACGCTAAGGAACTGAAAGCCATTGCCGAGAAGCATGGTTTAAGCGTGGCCTCGTTGCAGACTTTCGTGAACGACATTGTGGATCGCAAGATTTTCAATGGCGAGAAATTGAACGACTTGCTTGAGCCTTTGGACTTGGGCTGGCGTGACCGCACCCGCAAGGAAACCGAACTGATGAATGACCTCGTCCCGCTGCTGAAAAGGTTAGTGCCAGGGCAAGAGATTTCGGGATTGAAGGCGTATGAGGAATAAAAGAATAATTGAATGGTATTATGAAAGAGCAGAATTTCTTTGAAAAACAGACGCTTTCGTCAAAGGTGAAGGCAAACATAGTTTCGGAGTATTTCCCGAAATATTGTTCAATTATAATAAAGAAGCATGTTCCCGAAAAAATCGGTTATTTGGATTTGTTTTCTGGTCCTGGAATGTATGAAGACGGTAATCCTTCAACTCCTATTTTGATTGCAAGGAATTGCATGAAAGATGAAGATCTCAAGAATAGGGTTTGGATGGTGTTTAATGACAAGTTTTATTCAGAGCAACTGAAAAAAAACTTCAATAAAGAGTTCCCAGAAGGCACATTCAAATATAAACCACATTTTGGTCATAGTACGGTTGGCGAGAGCCAGGAAATCAATGACTTTATAGTCAAAAACACCTGCAAGGGACGGTTTAATGAGCAGCCTTCTGTTTTGTTTATTGATCCTTGGGGGTATAAGGGAATTGAAACCACGGTTCTTTCACAGTTCCTTTCCTATTGGGGCAATGAATTGTTTATTTTCATCAACTCGAAAAGAATTAACCCTGCTTTAGAGAACGATAAATTTGAAGAGCCTATGCGTTGTTTGTTCCCTAATTCATATGATAAGGTTAAAGTGGATATTAGAAATAAAAGAACCGTAAGCGAACGCTTACAGTTTATTATTGATAATTTAGGCAGGGAATATGAGGTTTTGCTCAAAAGCCGTGTTTATTACACTGCTTTCAAGTTTCAGGAAGAGGATATTGAGACGACTAGCCATTTTATTCTTCACCTTTCAAAGAATAAAAGAGGCTTTGATTTAGTAAAGCAGATATATAATGATTTTGCCAACGTGGGTACCATATTCGATGGTGTGAACACATACACCTTTGATGTGAAAAAGATAACCAATCCTGTTGAAGAATTGTTTGACACCAACTCGGAAAACATTGATGCATTGAAAAACATGCTTTTGGAAGAATACAAAGGCCGAACAATAACGTCATACGATTTATTTGAAGAACATCAACAAAATTGTTTATACAGCAGATCTCACTATGTGAAAGCATTAAGGAGGTTGGTCGAAGAAGGTGAAGTTGAATCGGAGTTTACTGATGGGAAAAACCATGTGGTCACCGTACTTCTTTCTAAAGATTGTATTTTAAAGTTTTAAGGCAATGGCTGATAGCAAAATAGAATGGACAGATAAGACTTGGAACCCGGTGACAGGATGCAGTAAGATATCTAAAGGGTGCGAGCATTGCTATGCTGAAGTGATGTCACGACGGTTGAAGTCCATGGGGAAACAAAAATATTCCAACGGGTTCAAACTTACTTTACATGAGGACTGTTTGAATGAACCTATGGCTTGGACAAAGCCGCATTTCATTTTTGTGTGTTCAATGAGCGATTTGTTTCATAAGGACGTCCCATTTTCATTTGTTGACAAGGTGATTGATATTATTCGCAAGACGCCACAACATAGATATCAAATTTTGACAAAACGGGCAGAAAGAATGTATGAGTATTTTCAGACTCGTGATATTCCTGAAAATGCCTGGCTGGGTGTAACGGTTGAAGCGGTTTCTTCAAAACATAGAATAGATTATTTGAGAGAACTGAATGCTTCGATAAAATTCCTGTCATGTGAGCCTTTGATTGAAGATTTGGGAACATTAGATTTGGATAGAATTGATTGGGTGATCGTTGGAGGGGAAAGTGGTCCGTTGGGCCGGATTATGAAAAAAGAATGGGTTTTGTCAATCAAGAAGCAAGCGGATAAACAAGGAATAGCCTTCTTTTTCAAACAATGGGGTACTTGGGGCGAAGATGAAATTAAAAGGAACAAACACAAGAATGGCAAATTGATTGATGGTCAAATCTGTCAAGTTATGCCATCTCTAAAAATGGATTAAATATGGACCATAGTTTACATTCATACACCCCCGCCCTTCGATTCCCCGATTTCCTCAACGACGGGGAATGGGAAGTGAAGAGATTGGGGGAAATTGCGGAATTCTTTAAAGGAAAAGGTATTCCCAAAACCGAAGCTTCTAACAAAGGGAAAACACCTTGTGTCAGATATGGTGAATTATATACCCATTACAAAGAAATCATTGATGAAACGCAGTCATTCACAGATATTCCAACAGATGAATTGTTTTTGAGTAATGCCAATGATGTTATCATACCGTCCTCTGGAGAAACAAAAGAAGATATTTCAACGGCGTCTTGTGTAATAAAAGACAATATAGCATTAGGCGGAGATATCAATGTCATAAGAACACCACATAATGGCGTTTTTCTTTCCTATTATCTGAATAACACAAAGAAAGATGAGATTGCAAAAATTGCTCAAGGAGTTTCAATTATTCATCTTTATAATGATCAATTGAAGAATCTTAAAATCGCATTGCCATCTATCGAAGAACAGAAAAAGATTGTAGATTGCCTCACAGTATTGGATGAACTCATTGCCGCCACCAACGGAAAACTCGAGCAACTGAAAGCCTATAAGAAAGGACTGATGCAGAAACTATTCCCCGCAAAAGGCAAAACCGTTCCCGAACTGCGCTTCAAAGAATTTGAGAAGGATGGGGAATGGGAGGAAAAGAAAGTATCGGAAATCTTTCATATCACTCGTGGATATGTATTGCCAACATCAGAAACAAAGAACGTTCCTGACGGAGAGTATAGATATCCTGTTTATTCCTCACAAACTGCTAATAATGGCTTAATGGGTTTTTATAATAAGGCTTTATTCAAAGATGCCATTACCTGGACAACAGATGGGGCTAATGCTGGTACAGTCAGATTTCGAAACGGAGAGTTTTATTGTACTAATGTTTGTGGTGTATTAATTAGTGATGTGGGATATGCTAATCCATGTATTGCTGAAATTATTGGAGCGGTGAGTAAGAAATATGTTTCACTTGTTGGTAATCCAAAGTTGATGAATAATGTAATGGCTGAGATTCCCATTCTTGTCCCTTCTCTTGCTGAACAGCGCAAAATCGCTGATTGCCTCACTTCAATTGACGAAGTGATAAATCTATACACCAATAAAGTTACATTGTTGGAACTGTATAAAAAAGGATTGATGCAACAACTGTTTCCAACTTCAAAATAATTCAAGAGTTATGAAATTGATAGAAATAGCAAAACAGATAAGAGAAGCGAAGGAAAGCATATTTCTCATATATGCATTCAATGGCATAGGAAAGACAAGGCTTTCTATTCAATACAAAGAAGATGCAAGAGAACAACAGCCTGATGAAAATGGTAAAAGAAAGCAAACAGGAGTTTACTATAATGCATACAGTGAAGATTTGTTCGTCTGGGATAATGACATTGAACACTCAGAGGAAGATATCAAGTTGCGAATAGTCCCAAGCAGTCTGAATGAGTCCCATTCATTGATTTATGAAGATGATGTAAGGCAAAAATTAAAACCATATAACCCAAAATTTGATTTTGTTTTCCATTCGTACGAGGATGACCCTTCAAAGGGTATTGAATATGTTTCATTTCATTTGGATGACAAAGATGAAAAAAGCATAAAACTATCTAGGGGAGAGGAAAGAATCTTTGTTTGGTGTTTTTTCTTGGCTTTGATTGATTCGGAAGGATGGGCTGACAAACAAAATCAGTATATTTTTATTGACGATCCTGTTTCAAGCCTTGACGATCATAATATATTTGTGACGGCATTCACTTTGTTTGAACTTATCAAGAAGCATTACGAAACTCGAAAGATTATTATCACGACTCACCATATCGGATTTGCAACAATTCTTGGCAATTGGCTAACGGATCCAAGTAATCATTTCAGAGGGAATAAAGGGAATAATAAATATCAACTCAGGGGATTATCATTAGATAATGGTGACTACTCGTTTGTTAGTTTTGCTGATAAGGCGGTTTGGCTTTATCATTTGAGAATGTTACAGGTTTTGGACAAAGCTATTCAAGATGATGCAGATGATAGTTCGGAGAATGGAATTGAGGTCTATCATATGGCAATTTTGAGACAGATTTTGGAGAATATTTCTTCGTTTTTAGGTGTCGGAAGGATTGGTTTTGTGTTGGAACAAATTGGATATAGTAAAGAAGAGGCAGATAGAATAGCTCTTGAAGACAATGCTTTAACTCATAGGAATGTGTATTTCCCGCAATCCGATATCATGGTTCCTGATAATAAGAACCTGTTAATAGATGTGTTTAATAGAATTATCGAAAAGTATCATTTTGATTATAAAAGAATGCAATTAATATGACACAAAATAACCAACAAGAACTCGGTAAGACCCTTTGGAACATCGCCAACAACCTGCGCGGTGCAATGATGGCGGATGATTTCCGCGATTATATGTTGTCATTCCTTTTCTGGAAATACCTGTCGGATAATTACATCAAATCCGCCAAAAAAGAACTGGGGTCTGATTATCCCGTCAATGACGACACGAAACGAATCCCTTTACAAATTTGGTACGACAACAATCCAAACGATGTGAAATTGTTTGAAGACCAAATGCGTAAGAAAATCCACTATTTTATCAAACCAAATTATCTTTGGGACAATATAGCAGAGTTGGCTCGCACCCAGAGCAACGACTTGTTGGATATACTCTATGATGGTTTCAAACATATTGAAAATGAGTCATTTGGTAGTTCATTCAAAGGGTTGTTTTCAGAAATCAATCTGCATTCGGAGAAATTGGGAAAAAATTATTCTGAGCGTAATGCCCTTTTGGCAAAGGTTATCCAAACAATTGCCAATGGTTTGGCAGATAGTGGGGCAGAGGGAGATTCGTTAGGTGATGCCTACGAGTATCTTATTGGCCAGTTTGCCGCAGGTTCGGGCCAGAAAGCAGGCGAGTTCTATACGCCGCAAATGATTTCCACCATCCTTTCGCGCGTTGTTACTTTGGATTGCCAAGACCCATCCACAGGGAAGAAAAAACGCATCGATAAGGTACTCGACTTCGCTTGTGGTTCGGGTTCCTTGCTTCTGAATGTGCGCCGCGAGATGGAAGGCTTTGGCATTGGCAAACTTTACGGGCAGGAAAAAAACATTACTACCTACAACCTCGCCCGAATGAACATGCTGTTGCATGGCGTGAAGGACACGGAGTTTGAAATTCATCATGGCGATTCGTTGGCCAACGATTGGGACATCCTCAACGAGCAAAACCCTGCCAAGAAGATGCAATTCGATGCAGTGGTCGCCAATCCGCCTTTCAGTCTGCGCTGGGACCCAACCGAGGAAACCGTCAAGGATTTCCGTTTCAGTCGCTATGGTGTCGCGCCCAAGTCGGCAGCCGATTTCGCTTTCTTGTTGCACGGTTTCCACTTTTTGAGCGACAACGGCACGATGGCCATCATTTTGCCTCACGGCGTGCTGTTCCGTGGCGGCAAAGAGGAAGTCATTCGCAAGAAACTGCTTGAGGACGACAACATTGATGCCGTCATCGGTCTGCCTGCCAACTTGTTCTATTCCACGGGCATTCCGGTTTGTATCCTCGTGCTTAAAAAAT